>CAZACG010000104.1:0-5738 GCA_964483645.1 uncultured Oscillospiraceae bacterium
TACAACCCTTCGGTTAACAGCCGAATGCTCTGCCATTGAGCTACTGAGGAATATGGTGGATTGAAGTGGACTCGAACCACCGACCTCCCGCTTATCAGGCGGGTGCTCTAACCGACTGAGCTATCAATCCGAACAAAAAGGATTATACAGCCACAGCCGACAAATGTCAATCCTTTTTTTCTCTTTTTTCAAAAATGGCGCGGTTTTGACGCGCGAGGCACGTCAGTCGTCGCCGACAAAGGTGTTCAGACGGTGAAGCATGAAGAGATCGCCTGCGCCCTCAAGGGCAAGCAAAAGGCCGACGACGCGCATGAGAAGGTTTCCGTAGAGCTCGGGGAAGAAGACGATGCTTAGTGCAAGCAGCAGCGTCACACCGAAACCAAGCGCGGGGATATGCCAGCGGACAAAGCCGAGGTGCTTCAAATCCAACGCACGCCAGATACCGCCGGCGCTGATGACTGCGATGAGAACGCCCAATATTGTAAACAGGAAGTTCAAAAGAAAATCCGGCCGAAGCAGGGAGAATACGCCGAAAGCCAGTACACAGACACCGACAAGCAAACCGGGCGTAAAAGCGTGAAGGCCACGTTCGGATAAAAAGCCGATGAGGCAGACACCGCCGTACACGGTCAGCCCTGTGCCGATGAGCAAGCAGAGCAGGCGGCGGCTTGTATTGGGGGCAAAAAACAGGAAAAGACCCAGCGTCAGCGTAATCAGCGCGGCGACGGAGGCGCTCAGACCTATGCGGAAGAATCGAACTAGCTTCATAAAAACCTCCTAAAGCTGAATGGAAGCCTAGTATGTACAAAAGGGCGAAGCGCAAACCGCAGCAAGCTTTTTTCAAGGATAGCGCCGAAAAAAGCGCCTGTCAAGCGAAAGTATTGACCCGGTGGAATACAACCGATGTTCAGACTCAGTTTAGAAAACTGCGCGGGAATTGACAGCATAGCAGGGGAATTGTATAATAAAAGGACAACACAAATTAAGAAATCTTAACAGTTGGATGTGGCTGATGATTTGGAGGAAGGCATCATGCAGGGAAAGGTCGCCAAGAAGACGGCAGGTCTGCGAATCATTATTGTGGGCTGTGGCAAGGTTGGACATACGCTGACCGAGCATTTGGCCGGAGAAGGTCATGATGTGACGGTGGTGGATACCAACGAAGGCGTCGTGCAGGATACGGCTGAGGTACTGGACGTGATGGGCGTGTGCGGCAACGGCGCGAGCCTGCATGTGCTGGAGGAGGCGGGGCTTGCGCAGGCGGATCTTGTGATCGCCGTGACCGGCTCGGACGAGCTGAATCTGTTGTGCTGTACCATCGCGCGCAAAGCGGGCGGCAACCTTGCGGCAATCGCGCGTGTGCGCAATCCGGATTATGCAGAGGAGCTTCCTTATCTGCGTCAGCAGCTCGGACTTTCCATGGTGATCAACCCTGAGCTGGAGGCGGCAAAGGAAATGGCGCGTCTGCTCTCCAGCCCGCAGGCGCTGACCATCAGCGCATTTGCCAAGGGGCATGCGGAGCTTGTACGCTTTAAAATTCCGACGGACAATGTGCTATGCGGCAAAAGACTGAAGCAGCTGGGCGACGTATTCAAATTCAATTTCTTGGTCTGCGCCGTCGAGCGGGGCGGCGAGGTACATATCCCCTCCGGCTCTTTTGGATTGCAGGACGGCGATGATATTACCATGATCGTTTCCGCGCACGATGTTCATCACATCTTTGACAGCATCGGCATGCGCAGTCACAGCGTGCGTAGCTGCATGATCGTAGGCGGCGGCAAATCCACCTATTATCTGGCAAAGCAGCTGATTGAGCAGAGGATGCAGGTGAAGATCATCGAATCCAGCCGTGCGCGCTGCCGGGAGCTGAGCGCGCTGCTGCCGGAGGCCGTTGTCATCTGCGGAGACGGAAGCGATGAGGAGATTCTCAAGGAGGCGGGAATCGAGTCTGCGGAGGCGTTTATTCCGCTGACGGGCATGGATGAGGAAAACATACTGCTCACGCTCTTTGCCAAGAGCATTCCGGGACTGAAGACCATCACCAAGATCAACCGCATCACGTTTAACGACGTGATCGACGGGCTGGAGCTTGGAAGCGTTGTCTATCCCAAATACATCACATCGGAGACGATCATTGCTTATGTCCGCGCTCGCCAGAATTCGATCGGCAGCAACGTGGAGACGCTTTATCATATGTTCGATCATCGCGTGGAGGCGATTGAGTTTCACATTGAGAAGGATGCGCCGGTTATCGGCGTTCCGCTCATGGAGCTCAAGCGGAAGGATAATCTGCTGATTGCCTGCATCAATCGAAAGGGCAGGATTATTTTCCCACGCGGCCAAGACCAAATCATGGCCGATGATACGGTCATCGTTGTCACCACGCACACGGGCTTTGGCGATATCAGCGATATCCTGATGTGAGGGAAGCGGCATGAATATACGAAGCATCAAGTACATTCTGGGATGGATTCTGATCCTCGAGGCGGCGTTCATGCTCCTGCCGCTGATGACGGCCGTCATTTACGCAGAGAAAGAGGGGTGGGCGTTTGTCTTCTCGATTGTGCTATGCGCCGTCGTCGGTGTGCTGCTGCGGGGCAAGCGGCCTGCAAAGCTGAGCTTTTATGCCAAAGAGGGTTTTACTGCGACGGCGCTGAGCTGGATTCTATTGAGCGTATTCGGCAGCGTGCCCTTCATGATGACCGGAGAGATCCCGCGCTTTATCGACGCGCTGTTTGAAACGGTTTCCGGCTTTACCACAACCGGTGCGAGCATTATGACCGACGTGGAAGGCATGAGCCACTGCTCGATGCTCTGGCGCTGTTTTACGCATTGGATCGGAGGCATGGGCGTGTTGGTTTTTCTGCTGGCCGTATTGCCCATGGTCGGCGGAACGAATATGCAGCTGATGAAGGCGGAGAGCCCAGGACCGTCGGTGGGGAAGCTCGTGCCCAAGGTGCGCTATACGGCTCGAATTCTGTATGAGCTGTATATCTTGCTGACGCTCCTGCAATTCGTGCTGCTGCTCCTTGGCGGGATGAATCCGTTTGAGGCGCTGTGTACGGCCTTTGGCACGGCGGGTACGGGTGGCTTTGGATTTAAGAACGATTCCTTCGCCGGTTTTTCGCCCTATATTCAATGGGTGGTGACGATCTTTATGATTGTCTTCGGCGTCAACTTCAATGTGTATTATCTGATTTATACTAAGAAGCTGCGCGATGCGGCGCGCTGCGAGGAAATGCGCTGGTATCTGGCGATCATTGCCACCGCAACGCTGTTGATTTTTGTCAACAGCTACGATACGCTTATGTCGGCAGAGCATAATTTGCGCAACGCAGCCTTTCAGGTGGCGAGCATCATCACAACGACGGGCTATGCAACGACGGATTTTGCGCTTTGGCCGCTCTTTTCCCAGCTGATTCTGGTGCTACTCATGTTTGTGGGCGCTTGCGCGGGCAGCACGGGTGGCGGCTTGAAGGTGTCAAGACATGTGATCTATGGCAGGGCGCTGTCCCGGAATATGGCGTCCTATCTGCATCCCCGTTCCGTTCGCGGCGTGAAGTTTGAAGGGAAGGATGTGGACGAGGATACGCTCAGAGCGATCGGCATGTATTTCTTTGCCGCATTCCTGATTATTTCAGCATCGATTCTTGTGGTTTCGCTGGACGGCAAGGACTTTACGACGACGTTCACGGCGGTGGTTACGACGTTTAATAATGTTGGGCCGGGTCTTGCAGGCGTGGGGCCGACTTCGAATTTTTCCGCGTTTTCCGATCTTTCCAAGGCTGTGATGGTATTTGACATGCTTGCCGGTCGCCTTGAGATCTTTCCGCTGCTGCTGCTGTTTTATCCGCGGCTGATCAGGGAGACCTTTCGAGAGCATCGGAGCAGAAAACGTCGCCGAGGAGCGATGGACAAAGGCGAAACAAAGAGATAATGGGTACGGCAGGGTCTTCTGTGCAGGCAGGAGGCTCTGCCGTTTATGCTGCGGCGAGAAAGGCGTGTCGGAGATGAAGCGTGCGTTTGGTTGAAGGACGGGACGAGAGCTGAAGGAATTTCATGCAACGGTTTGCATGTGTGCGTGTTCTTTTATGCAATTTGAACGATGAGATGAAAGAAAAATGTCAAAAACAGCTTTTCATTTTTCGTACAATCTGATATAATGAGTCTCAGATAGGAGCGGATTGGCTGATCCAGCTCCCCAGAATCAGGCTGCCGAGCAGCCTAAAGGAGGCGCAATTATGAAGGAATACATGGTGAAGGACATACGCAACATCGCGGTATTGGGACACGGCTCTGAGGGTAAAACGACGCTGGTTGAGTCGATGCTGTATGCGGCCGGCGTAACAGACCGTCAGGGTCGTGTCGAAGATGGAAACACGGTAAGCGACTGGGATCCCGAAGAGATTAAGCGTCATATCTCCATCACTTCTTCCGTGGCGCCGATTGAAGTCCACGGCAAGAAGCTCAATATCATTGATACCCCCGGCTATTTCGATTTTGCGGGCGAGATTGCCGGCCCGCTGTACGCCGTGGAGAGCGCGCTGATCGTCATCAGCGCCGTCACCGGTATCTCCACCGGCTTTGAAAAAGCATGGAACGCGACCGGAAAGCGCGGCTTGGCTCGCATCATTGCCGTCTCTCAGGTCGATCGTGAACATATTAATTACCGTAAGGTGCTTGACGATCTGCGAGCTGCCTATGGCAACTGCATCATTCCGACGGTTTTGCCCATTGGCGAGGGCGCGGAGTTCAAGGGCGTTGTTGACGTACTCTCCGGCAAGGCCTTCACGGGCGCGGGCAAGGATCGCAAGGAAATCGCGATTCCCGAAAGCATGCAGGCGTTTGTAGATGAGGCCATTGAGGCTTGCCACGAAGCCGCTGCGTCGACCAGTGAGGACTTGATGGAGAAGTTCTTTGACGAAGGCCGTCTTTCGGAGGAGGACATGCTGCGCGGTCTTTCTGCCGGTATCTATGAGGGCAGTATTGTGCCGGTTTGCCCAGTATCCAGCATCAGCGGCATCGGCGTGCGTCCGCTGCTCTTTGAGCTGGCGAACTATCTCCCCTCTCCGATGGAGCATACTTACCACGGCGTCAATCCGAAGACCAAGCATATGCATATCCGTCACGCGGATATGAGCGAGAGCTTTACGGCGCAGGTTTTCAAGACCATTGCCGACCCGTTTGTAGGCAAGCTGTCTCTGATCAAGGTTATTTCCGGCGTGCTTACGCCGTCTACCCCGCTGTTCAATGCGAATGCCGATAAGCCGGAGAAGGCAGCCGGTCTGTTCATGATCCGTGGCAAAAAGCAGATCCCGGTGTCCATGCTCTGTGCCGGCGACATCGGCGCGCTCTCCAAGCTTCAATACACTTCTACCGGCGACAGCCTGTGCGAAATCGGCAAGGTTGTCCAGTACGAGAGCATCGAGCTTCCGGAGCCGCAGATTTCCATGGCTGTTTATGCTAAAAAGGCCGGCGAGGAAGACAAGGTCTTCTCCGGTCTGGCCCGTCTGTGCGAGGAAATGCCGGACGTCATCGTTGCCAAGGATCCGATGACGCTGGAAACGCTCATCAGTGGTCAGGGCGAGCTTCAGCTTGAGATCGTTCGCCAGAAGCTGCTCTCCAAGTTTGGTGCGGACGCCGTATTTAAGGATCCCAAGATCGCCTATCGTGAGTCCATCCGCAAGACCATTAAGGTGCAGGGCCGCCACAAGAAGCAGTCCGGCGGACATGGGCAG
>CAZACG010000105.1:0-5678 GCA_964483645.1 uncultured Oscillospiraceae bacterium
TCCGAACGGGTGATATGCGCGTCGAGGAACGAATCGTAGAGCGAAAGCAGCTGCTCGGTACATTTGGTGGTTTCGCCTGCGGGCAGCGTGATGAGCGTGGGGACAAGCCCTGCTGCTTTAAGCTGACCCAGCAGGAGCGCGCCGTAGAGGGGCGCGGTATTGCTGTCTGCGACGACGGCGGCGCGCTTGCCCGCATACGGCGCAAAGAGCTTTGCACAGCGCGAGAGAAGGCCGTTTTCAATATGAATGTCGTAGCGCTCCTGATGTGCGGGCGCGCAGACGGGGACGATGGGCATGGAAAAGCCTCCTTACTTAAACAGCGGCGTTTTGCTTGGCGAAAAAGAGCGAAGCCGGTCAAATTCCTTCTTGCGATCGCTGGAGGTGGTCAGACGCGCAAGCAGCGCCTGACGATCCTCGCCGCGAAGAAGATCGCGATATTCCGCAAGCTGATCCATCAGCTCCTCGGTCAGCGCGGCGAGCGTTTCCCTGTTTGCCCAGAAAAGCTCGCACCAGAGCTTTGGATCAAGCGCGGCGACGCGAGTTGCGCCTCTGAAGGAGCCGCCTTCAAAGCCATAGCTGTCAAAGAGCAGATGCTGATCGCACAGCGCCAGAGCGATCACATGCATCAGCTGACTGGTATAGGCGATGCGCTCATCATGCGCCTCCGGGGTGGAGCGCACCACGTCTGCGCAGCCGATATACAGCAGGAGCTGTTCCATCAGTCGGATGGTCGTCTCGGGTACGGAATCGTCCGGCGTGAGGATATAGTGACATCCGCGGAAGAGATCGGCGCTGGCATTGTCAAAGCCGCCTCGTTCGCAACCGGCCATCGGATGTCCGCCTAAATAGATAAAGGCGCGCTCTGCAATGGCGGCAACCGCTTCGCAAAGCGGACGCTTGACGCCGCATACATCGGTGAGCAGCGAGCCGAGCTTGAGCCTGTGCGCATGCTCGCGGACGAACTGAGCCGCTGCGTTGGGATGAAGGCACAGCACAATGACGTCCATGCTTTCAAGCGGAGCATTCCGGGCGTTTGGCCATGCGCTGAGCACAGCACCCCGATTCAGCGCTTCAAAGCGCGTATGCTCGTCGCTATCTACGGCATAGAGCTCCGCATCCGGATAGCCGTTGAGCGCAAGCGCCATGCTGCCGCCGATCAGTCCCAGACCGACAAACATGATTTTCATAGGCTGCCTCCTTGCGGTCGATGAGAAAAAGAGAGGGATTCAGGTGTGCTTTGCAGAAAAAGAAACTTTTCTCGGGCTGCCGATCAGAGCGTTCTTTCAACGATCGGAGCCATAGCGGAGATTTTGCCGACCAGCTGCGCGAACTGCGGCGGTGTCAGGCTCTGCGCGCCGTCGCACAGGGCGCACGGGGGATTGTTATGCACCTCGATAATCAGACCATCTGCACCGGCTGCGATGGCAGCCAGCGACATACGCTCAACCATCCAGTTCAGTCCGGTAGCGTGACTCGGATCAACGATGACGGGCAGGTGAGAGAGCCGTTTGACAGCCTGTACGGCAGAGAGGTCGAGTGTGTTGCGTGTGTAGGTTTCAAAAGTGCGAATGCCGCGCTCGCAGAGGATGACGTTTGGATTGCCGGCAGCCATGATGTATTCCGCGCTCATCAGCCATTCGCTGACGGTAGCGGAAAGGCCGCGCTTGAGCAGGACGGGCTTCTTGGTCTGGCCCAGCTCTGTGAGCAGATCGAAGTTCTGCATGTTGCGTGCGCCGACCTGAATGACGTCCACGCGTCTGTCAAATTCTTCCACCAGCTTCGGGCTCATGATTTCGGTGCAGATCGGCATGCCGGTGAGCGCTTTGGCCTGCTCTAAAAGGGCGAGACCTTCAAGCTTGAGTCCTTGGAAGGCGTAGGGCGAGGTGCGGGGCTTATATGCGCCGCCGCGCAGGATGGATGCGCCGCCGGCACGAACCTTCAGCGCGGTATCCGTAATCTGATCGTAATTTTCTACCGAGCAGGGGCCGGCAAAGAGCGCCAGTCTGCGCCCGCCGACCGGCACACCGCCGCAATCAATGATGCTGTCGGTCGGGTGGAACTTTCGGTTGGCCTTCTTGAAAGGCTCGGAGACGGGCATGATGCGTTCAACGCCCGGTTTAATGAGGAAATCGTGCGGGTCAAGGTGAGCGACGTCGCCCAGAACGCCCAGCACCGTGCAGTCAACGCCTGCGTTGCGCTGAACCTGCATGCCCATGTCGGTCAGGGATTGGGACAGAGACTGAATTTCTTCTTCGGTGGCTTGAGGCTTCATAATGATGATCATGGCTGTTTCCCTACCTTTTCTCGTTTCTTGCCGTGTGAAAACTGTGCTAAGCATCGTGCAGCGGGCGCATGGCCTGTGCATGATGAAGGACCGCTTCGGAAGAGAGAGCTGCTGACGCAAGCCGAAGTCAGACGGCGGGATAAGAAAAGACTCCCGCCAGTGTGGCAGGAGCCTTGGAAAGCAGTCTGTTCATGAGGAATCCCCATCTGTTTTCTCTTCTCATGCACGCACGAAAGCAAGACCATAGCCGCAAAAGCCATAGCCGCTAAATCGCACGAAAGAGAAGTTGTACATGGTTAAATACCTCCGTATCGGTTGGAAGAAGTATAGCACGTCAAAAGCCGGAACGCAAGAGGAATGTGAAATTTTGTGAAAAGTTGACAAAGTGTCATCCGACGACGCCGATGAACCGCAGCAGCTTTTGGGCGCTTTCCTGCGAGGCGAGCGCTAAAATATGCTCGTATCCTGTAAAACGATAGTCTGCTCCGGGCATTGGACGCAGTTCCTCCCCTGTTTTGACGGCAAGAATGTTGACATGATGTTTGTTGCGCACGTCGATTTCACGGATGCTGTGCCCGCGCCAGCTGTCCGGTAATGGAATTTCATAGATGGAATATGCCTGCGTCAGCTCGATATAGTCAAAAACGTTCTTGGCGCTGGTGCGTATGGCCATGCGTTCGGCGCTGTCCCGTTCGGGATAGACGACTTCAGTTGCACCGTTGCGTAGCAACAGCTTGGCGTGGACGTCGTGGCCCGCTTTGGAGATGATGCGCTTGGCGCCCATGTCGTGCAACAGGGAGGTAATGAGCAGACTGCTTGCAAAGTTAGAGCCGATGCACACAAAGCACAAATCAAAGTTCGGAACGCCCAGCGCATGCAGCACGCTTTCGTCCGTGCAATCGCCGATTTGCGCGCCGGTAACCTCATCGGCCAGCTCTGATATGCGAGCTTCGTCGCTGTCCACGATCATGACCTCGTTGCCCAGCTGCATGAATTTCCGGCAGAGATGGCGGCCGAAGCGGCCCAAGCCGATGATGAGAATGGATTGCATACAAGCTCCTTTTCAAAACCATTATCCGATCAATATCTGACCGACAGGGCGACGCAGCGGCGAAGCCTTCGGTCTGCGCGTCATCAGGAGCACGAAGGACAGGCTGCCCAGACGGCCTGTATACATGAGCAGAATCAGCACGATGCGCGAAAGCGGGTTCAGCGCGCGTGTGACGCCCGTGCTCATGCCGACCGTATTGAGGGCAGAAAAGACCTCAAGCAGCACGTCGCCCAGCGCCAGCTCCGGCTGCAAAACGCAAATCGTCAGCGCGGCTGTCATGCTCGAGGATACATAGATAAGCGAGATGGAGCAGGCGCGCCGAAGCGCGCTGGGATCGATTCTGCGTCCGAGCACATGGACGTCCTCCTCACGATGCAGTACGGATGCGGCCATCAGCGCAAGCAGCAGTACGGTGGTCGTCTTAGCGCCGCCTGCTGTGGAGCCGGGATTTCCGCCGATGAACATGAGCAGGAGGGAGAGCAGGCGTGATGCGGGACAGAGCTCGGCGATCGGGAGGAGATCAAAGCCTGCTGTACGCGGCGTGACTGCGGAAAACAAGGCGGAGAGCAGGCGTTCGCCCCGGTTCATATCGGCCGTCGCGCCCCGCGCTTCAAAGAAAATGAACAAGAACGTAGGCACGGCAAGCAAAAGCAGAAGCATCAGCAGCACGACTCGGGAATGCAGGCGAAGTCGCTTAAACCGAAAACGGACGTTGATCAGATCATCCCAAACCGAAAAGCCCAGACCGCCGGAGAGAATCAGGAGCACGATAGTCAGTGTGACAATGGGATCCGCTCGGAAGGCTTCAAGCGATGTATATGGGCCGGTGAGGGTTCCCATCAGGTCAAAGCCCGCATTGCAGAATGCGGAGATCGAGTGAAACAGGCTGTAAGCCAGCCCGTGCAGAGCCCCAAGCATCGGCACAAATCGAATGGCAAGCAGCAACGTGCCGATGCCTTCGATGACTGCTGTGATCAAGAATGCACGACGAACGAGGCGAACTATGCCGCCGATGTGCAGCGAGGAGACGCTTTCGCGCAGCCATGTTCGTTGCCTGAGCCCGATGCGCCGCCCCAGAAGCAGCGGAACGAGGGAGAGTGCGGTCATCACGCCCAAACCGCCGATCTGGATCGCGGCAAGCAGAACGCAGCGGCCAAAGAGCGACCAATGTGTGGCTGTATCCACGACGACGAGCCCTGTCACGCACACAGCGCTCGTTGCGGTAAACAACGCGGTCAAGGGATCTGTCCACATCCCATTGCGCGAGGCGGCGGGCAGAGCCAGCAGCAGCGCGACGAGCAGGATGATCAAAGCAAAGCTCAGCGCGATGAACGTCTGCGCGCTAATCGGGGAATGGAGCGGCTTGTGCGCCATGGAAGGACCTCTTTTCGAAGGATTCGATTTAGTATGCGCTTTATACGCATTCTTATGAAAAGGACTTCATCGCGCGCACCATCTAATCTGCCTCATGCTGTTCTTCTATCGAAAGATGGAGGAATAGGTGCGAAGCCAATATGGGATCAAGGGGCGAAGTTCCTTGGCAGGTGCGGGCGGCAGCCCAACGGTTTCCATGGCGAAGCCGTTTTCCAAAGCAGTCAGAGCGCCAAGCGTTCCCTGATGATGGATGCTCTCAAGGCTCGATTGAATTTGAGTGCAGTATGAAGCATTCATAAAAAGCCCTGCCAAAGCAGGGCTGAAGATGAAGAATTAGCTGCTGACGATCAGCGCCAGACCGGAGATGATCAGCATAAGCAGCACAACGTTTTTGACCGCTTTTTCGCTCATTCGTTTGCTGGCCGCCATGCCTGCGAACAGACCGATCAGGATGAAGGGGAGTAGCATCAGGGAAAGCAGCGCCGAATCAAGCGTCATGATCCCCAGCAGGATGAGCGAGACAACGCGGAAGTTATCGGAGATGAAATAGACCATGCAGGCGTTGGCCTTGAAGGATTGGGAATCCTTGGTGACCCTGCTCAGATATGCGCCCACCAGCGCGCCTACGCTGTATAGGCCGCTGAGCAGTCCGGCCAGAATGCCGATGATCGTCAGCATGATGGGGTTTTCCTTTTCCTTGGCGGGGCGACGCTCGCGCAGAAACATTTCCACAGCCAGCACGATGACAATGATGCCGAAGAAGGATTTGAGCAGCGAAGCGTCTGTGTTCTTGAGCAGTAGAACGCCCGGAATATTGCCCAGAATGATCAGCAGCGAGAGCCAAAGGCAGAGCTTCCAGTCGATATGCTTGCGGTTTTTCCAAGCAAGCACAATGTTGGAGGGATAGCTCGTCAGAAGCACGATGGGCGAGATGTTGATGATATTCTGGCTGAAGCTCATGATGGTGGT
>CAZACG010000106.1:0-5645 GCA_964483645.1 uncultured Oscillospiraceae bacterium
GGTGAGCTCCATGCGGTTCAAGCGCGCCTCGTCATAGGTCAGACCCGCAACAACCAGATCCACGTCACCCTGACCCACAGCGGCCAGACACGCGTCAAAAGCCATCTGCTGAATCTCCAGCTCAACGCCCAGCTGCTCCGCCATCCACTGAACCATCAGCACGTCGGTGCCGGTAACATTGCCCTCGTCGTCAATGTACTCATACGGCGGCCAATCCGGGCTGGTCGCGACAACGAGCTTGCCGTTTGCCAAAATGTCGTCAAGACGATCCGCCATCGCAAAAGAGCAGGTCATCACCATCGCAAGAGCGATAAGGAGTGCAAAAAGCTTCTTCATAAATGAAATCCCTCCTGAAATCATTGCGTTCGCCCTCCCGTGCAGGAGGCGTTGCGAACGATAGAGCTATTTTACGCTAGCCCTATGCATATGTCAAGTGAATATACTGTATATTCATGCTGTTTTTTGACCTTTCCGGCACGCTTTCGGCGGTTTTTTTCAAAAATGCACGCCGCTGCGGTTGTTTCTTTTTCATTGTTGTGGTAGAATATCTTCATTATGTTTGATCTACATATGGATTTTAATGAAAGGCGTGAATAATTATGCCCGAGCTGAGCCACCGCGTTCAGACGTTTACCGATTCTGTCATTCGCCGGATGACCCGCATCAGCGATGAAGTTGATGCGATCAACCTTTCCCAAGGCTTTCCGGATTTTCCGCCGCCCAAGGCCATCACCGATCGTCTTGCCGAGGTAGCCGCCGATGGCCCGCATCAGTATTCCGTCACCTTCGGCGCCGAGAATTTCCGCGAAGCGCTCGCCCGTAAGCAGGGAAAGGCCTACGGACGCGAGATCAATCCCGACACAGAGATTCTTGTCACCTGCGGCGGAACCGAAGCCATGATGAGCGCCATGATGACCGTCTGCAATCCGGGCGACAAGGTCGTCGTCTTCTCTCCCTTCTATGAGAACTACGGTGCAGATGCGATTCTCTCCGGCGCAGATCCCATTTTCGTTCCGCTCGTGCCGCCGACGTTCGATTTTGACCGCGAGGTGCTTGAGAACGCATTCCGTCAGCATCCCAAGGCCATCATCGTCTGCAATCCCTCCAACCCCTGCGGCAAGGTATTTACCGAAGAAGAGCTGCTCTTCATCGGACGCCTGTGCAACCAATACGACGCCTATCTGATCACCGACGAGGTGTATGAGCATATCGTCTTTGCGCCGCATAAGCATGTCTACGCCGCCGCGATCCCGGACATTGCCGACCGCGTCATCTGCTGCTCCTCGCTGTCCAAGACGTACTCCATTACCGGCTGGCGGTTGGGCTATCTCATCGGTCCGCAGGACGTCATCGAGGGTGCTAAGAAGGTGCATGATTTCCTGACGGTCGGCGCAGCCGCTCCGCTTCAGGAAGCGGCTGTTGTCGGTCTCAATTTTCCGCAAAGCTACTATGACGAGTTGACGGAGCTTTATACAAAGAAACGCAAAATCTTCCTCGACGGTCTTGATCAAATCGGTCTGAAGCATACCGAGCCGCAGGGCTCCTACTTTGTGCTGGTGGATATCAGCGAATTCCAGCAGCCGGGCATGCGTTTTCACGGAAAGACCGACATGGAATTCTGCGAGTGGATGATCCGCACCATCGGCGTCGCCGCCGTGCCGGGCTCCAGCTTCTTCCGCGAGCCCGTCAATCATCTGATTCGCCTTCACTTTGCTCGCAGCGAGGAGACCCTGCATGACGCGCTCTCCCGTCTTGCGAAACTGCCTGAGTTGGTCAAATAACATGTATACGACGGATGTTGTCACTCTGCCGAAGCTGATCTTCGGTCGTTATCTCAGCCCGCGCTTTCCCGCGCTCTGCGGCGCGCTGGGCAAATCCTTCGCCGTCATCGGCGGACAGACCGCCATGAGCAAGGCGCTCCCGGCGCTCAAGGAAGCCGTCGCAGAAAGCGGCATGACGATGCTTGGCGCTCTGCCCTTCGGAGGAGCCTGCACCCTGTCCGCTATTGACCGTCTGAGCAGGGACGTCGCGCCGCTCAAGCCTGATTTCCTGCTCGGCATGGGCGGCGGCAAAGCGATTGACACAGCCAAGGCCGTAGCCAGCAGGCTCTCCCTGCCCTTGGTGAGCATGCCCACGCTGGTATCCAACTGCGCGCCGATTACGGCGCTGTCCGTGGTTTACCGTGAGGACGGCGCGTTTGATCGCTTCCTCTTCTACGATACGCCGCCCGCGCTGACGATGGTCGATCTTGTTTTCGCCGCCAACGCGCCGGATAAATACTTCCGTGCAGGCATGGGCGACACGCTCGCCAAGCATCTGGAGAGCACATTCTGTGCGCGCGGGGATCTGTTGGGCGAGGCGCTTGATCACATGTCCGCCATCGGTATCGCCCTTTCCTCCACCTGTTATGAGCCGCTGATGCGTTATGGACGAGCGGCGCTTGACGAGGTGCGCCGTCATGAAGCTGGAACTGCTATGGAAATCTGCTCGCGCAGCATCATCCTTTCCGCCGGTCTGGTCTCCCTGCTCGCCAACGACGATTACAATTGCGCGCTGGCGCACGCTGTCTGCTACGGCTTGCAGCTCTTTCCCCATGTGGAGCGCGATTATCTGCATGGCGATCTCGTCGCTTACGGCGCGCTGGTTCAGCTCATGCTGGACGGTCAGCCGGAAAAAGCACGAGAGCTGCGCAGCTTTCTGGTTTCCCTCGGAACGCCCGTCACGCTTGCCCAGATGCACATTGCGCTGGATCGAAAGACTCTCGATGCGTCGCTGATCGAGGCGACAGGCGGTCCGGACATGGCGCACATCCCCTATCCCATCACCCGCGATATGGTTTTTGACGCCATGGTTCGCGTGGAAAACCTAGTCAGTTAAAGGAGGCCTTCCCTTGCTCCAAAGCATTCTCGAGCTGCTGTCCAAGTATGGCATGAACTTCCTGGGCGGTCTTGGCACAACGCTACTGCTTGCGCTGATTTCCGTGTCCATCGGCTGCATCATCGGCGCGATCATGGCCATCATGCGCCTGTCCAAGTCGAAACTTCTCATCGGTATCGCTTCCGTGTATACGGAAATCATCCGCGATACGCCGCTTCTGCTTCAGCTGTATTTCTTCTATTTTCTTCTGCCGAATCTGCTGCCCGGCCTGCGCCTGTCCAAGTTCACCTGCATCGCGGTCGCATTGATTATCAACTCCGGCGCGTATATGTCTGAAATCTTCCGCTCCGGCATCCAGTCCATTGATCGCGGCCAGACGGAAGCGGCTCGTTCTCTGGGTCTGTCCGGTAGCCAAACGATGCTGCGCATTATTCTGCCGCAGGCGCTGCGCAACGTGCTGCCCGCCATGTGCAATGAGTTCGTGGCCATCACCAAGGAGACCTCACTGGCCTCCACCTTCTATGTCGGCGACCTGATGACCCAATACCAGACGATCTCCGGCAAAACCTATCTGGTTCTTGAACCGCTGATCATCATCGGCGTAATCTATTTCGTGATTACGTTCTCGATGAGCAAGCTGGTTGCTGTGCTTGAAAGGAGGTTGAAGACCGATGAGTGAGATTTTTGATTACAAGAATGCGCCCGAGCTGATCCGGGTCGAGAACCTGCACAAGAACTTCGGCTCCCTCAAGGTGCTCTCCGGCATTACCGAAAGCATCCATCGCGGCGAAGTCGTTTCCCTGATCGGCGCTTCCGGCTCCGGCAAATCGACCTTCCTGCGCTGCTTGAATCGTCTGGAGGAGCCGACCAGCGGACATATCTGGTTTGACGGCGTGGATATCGCCGATAAGAGCGTCAATATCGACAAGCACCGCCAGAAGATGGGCATGGTCTTCCAGCATTTTAACATCTTCCCGCATATGTCCGTCATCGACAACATCACCCTTGCCCCCGTGCTTCTGGGCAAGCAGAGCAAGGACGAGGCCGTTGCCAAAGCGGAAGCGCTGCTTGAACGTGTCGGTCTGTCGGATAAGCGCGACAATAAGCCTTCCCGTCTCTCCGGCGGTCAGAAGCAGCGTCTCGCCATTGTACGCGCGCTGGCCATGGAGCCGGAGGTCATGCTCTTTGACGAACCGACCTCCGCATTGGATCCCGAAATGGTCGGCGAGGTGCTGGACGTCATCAAGAATCTGGCTCGCAACAACATGACCTGTGTCATCGTCACCCATGAAATGGGCTTTGCACGCGAGGTCTGCAACCGCGTGCTCTTCATGGACGGCGGCATCATCTGCGAGCAGGGCGCGCCCAGCGAGCTCTTTGACCATCCTCAGCATCCGCGGACAAAGGATTTCCTGAGCAAGGTACTCTAAATGAAGCTTACACACATCGTCTCCGCCGCAGAGGCCGGGCTGACTCTCCATCAGCTTCTTCGCGGCCCCTTGGAGCTTTCCGGGCGGCAGACGCGAATCGTCAAAAAAAAGGGCACCGTCACAGTCAATGCGGCGCCCTTTTTTTCCAATCAGCCGCTAGAATGCGGTATGGTTGTAGAGGTCGAATTAAGCGGCTTTGAGGCAGACTCGGACAAGCCGCCTCGCGCTGATGCACATGACGTCGAGGTGCTCCTTGAGGACGATGCGCTTATCGCCGTGTATAAACCCGCGTTGCTTCAATGCCACCCCTCCCCTTCTGCGCCAAACGCAAGCGACACGCTGGAAAGACGCGTATCCGCTCGCCTCGGATACTCCGTTCACCCTGTGCATCGGCTGGATGCGGAAACAACGGGCATTGTGCTCTTTGCCAAGCTTCCCCACGTGCAAGCCCTCTTGCAGCGACAAATGCAGCAGGGAACCTTTTGCAAGACCTATCAGGCATGGGTTTTCGGCGCGCCCGAGCCCATGCAGGGCGTGATTGACGCGCCGATAGGGCGCGAGCAGCCGGACAGCTTCACACGCATTGTCCGCGAGGACGGACAGCGTGCGATCAGCCGCTATCAAACGCTCCAAACGCTTTCTTTGTCGAATGAGTGCCGCATTTCTCTGCTCGAGCTCGCGCCCGTCACGGGCCGGACTCATCAGCTTCGCGTGCATATGACGCACATCGGCTGTCCGCTGCTGGGTGATACGCGGTATTCAACCGCGGAATCCGATCGGATCTCTGCTTCGCTCGGCTTGTCGCATCATCAGCTTGCCGCGATTCGGCTCAGCTTTTTGCACCCGCTGACGGGCAAGCGCTGTGATATCTTTTGCCCGCCGCGCTTCGACCTTGCCCCATAACTGCGTTCTTCCACGCACCGGCAAATTCTTCCTTTCTCGTTATCCGGCGCATTCCTTTTGAACATGGAATGCGCTGTTTTTATTGATATATATAGATTTTTAGGATCTCAATTTTGCATGATTCATCTATTCCAGAACTTGGCAATCATTATATTGCAATAATCGAATTCTTTGCTTCGTCTTGTGTTCAGAAGGCGATCAGGAGCGGCCGCTTGAGCGTCTTCGCAATGACAAAGGAGGAATTCCTATGAAGAATAACAACAAGAAGGCGGCTTGCGCCGCAATGCTGTGCATGGCAATGGCAGTTCCCTTTACCTCGCTCGCCGAAAACGAAACCCGCGTCATCACCTGCGGCACGCTGAATCTGCGCGCCGAGGCGAGATATTGCTACCTGCTACTCCGATGCTTCTAAAGCAGAAAAAGAGCTGGGCTGGA
>CAZACG010000107.1:0-5561 GCA_964483645.1 uncultured Oscillospiraceae bacterium
TTCCTTTTGCTGCTGGGTCACGATTTTTCTCCAATCCAGAAGGCGTGTTGAATGCTGCCTTCTGGCGATAAGCGAAGGAAAACCGGGATTCGAACCCCTTGCTGCAAAAAAGATATGGATTCAATATATTGCTATTCAAAAGTTCTGTTATGCTCAAGCATGAGTTTCTCTGATTTTTAATGATGATGAAATATTGAAAAGGCCAAATTGTGTGTTATAATAATCTTGGTGTATTTTATCTAAATATGCGGGAATATGCCAATAAAGCTCTGATATTTTCATGGATGCTGCCCACCAGTGGCATGAAGGTCTGAGTGTCATAGAAATTCACTTTGCCGATTCAGTTGCGGAGGGCGAAGCTATATGGAAGCGAAAGCATGGCGCTACGGTTGCCTTTTTGTCGTACAGGTAGAGAAACAGCCATTGCAAACTATATCAAACAAACGATGACTGGAATTGAAGCCGTCGCACCGATGCGCACACGCCGCAAAACTGTCGCCGGAAAGGTTATCGAAGATCAGGTGCAGTTATTGCCCGGCTATTTTTTCTTCCGAACCGAAACCGATGAACAGCTTCCTCAATTGTCCCACATTACCAATGTACTCAAACTGTTGGAGTACAGCAATCTCAGTTGGGAACTGATTGGCAGCGACAGAGAATTCGCAGAATTTCTATTTGACAATAGCTTACTCCAAACGCCACACGTCGCATTTATTGACGGTAAGCTTCATTTTGAAGACGGTTTTCTCTATGGTCATGACGACGCAGTGTTTCGCGTGAATAGACGGAAGCAGACGGCGGAGGTACAATTGGAAATCGACAAATTGGCGTTTTGGATTTTATAAAGGAAGGTGAGCGACTATGCCATTAACGAATGTATGGACACGCGACTCCAACGGTGAGTGGGTTCGAACGAACGCCACCTCAACCGACCGACGCTATTCGTACTCAGTTTCTGCGGATAGTCGCCATTTTCGTTGCTATAGTTGTTTTCAGTATGTAACCTTCGCAAAAGGCAATAGCAGTCGCATAAGTCATTTCAAGCATAGTGCTGGCTATTCTGATAAGGATTGCGAAGATCGCAGCTTCAATGCAGCAGCAACATATTCATATACAAGCGTTGCTAATATGGATATGCCTATGCGGCTGGTTCTTGACGGTGCAAGGATATCCATTTCCGTTGGATTACTACCGGTGAATTATGATGAGTTGAAAAAGTGCATCGCCAACAGCCTCCAAATCACGTTAACTGGTACACAAGGTACCCCGGTTGTATATCGTGCAGACCGGAGTCGTTTTGCTCCGAATATGACAACATGGCTTGATGTGCCGACTCAATCGATCGCAAAACTAACGGTTGCATTTTCACCCGCAAATATAAAACCGAAGTTTTGGTCTGGTGTTATTGCAGAAATCCCCTCGACCGGAGCTCTGTTTGATGCAAAAACGGGCCGTCGCATTCCTGATAAGGGAGATGCCGTTGTTAATCACGAATATCTCATCCTGGTTAAGCGAAATCGCTGGATAAGCTACAATGCTCGCGATGTTCAGATAACGAAGCTTAATACCAATGATACGCTCTGGAATGTGTATAAAGTGCGGGCCATTTGTTTTTCTGAGGCGGCGTCCGATTTCTTCTTCAATTACTTAAGAGTACGCCTTACTAACTATCCGGCTGAGATGTCTGTTCTATGGCCTCCTGTGCTTGAAAAGGACGCTATCATTGAGACCAATTTCCGTAATATTAAGCTTCTGGTAAAAGGTGAGGCGGACTTTTCAACGTATCCACAATACAGCAGTTCGTGCACAGCCACACTATTTCGTGATAACACGAAGTTAATCGATATCCGGAGCTCTGGCCCACTGCAGATGGTTACGAGTGAGCGATATAATCATACACTCCAATTCCTGTATGTACGCCCAATCGAACGGAGTTTTTACTATACAGATCCCAAGGTTGAGGTTAGCTTCGATGATGATCAAGTTTGTTCAGAAGTAATGCTGATGAAAGTACCGCTACGAGGGATTCTTCACTTTCTTTCCACAGACGATGGTCATATCGATGTTTATGAGAACGAAGAGTTCTATTATCGAAAGGCGCTTCCTGCTGGTGAGAAGACACGAATAACAGACATCAAACAGAACAGTAAAATCTGTGTTTATGCAGGACAGGAACTGCTTACCGAACTTTATATAGATCCGCCTGTAAAACGGACTGAAGCAAGAAGGCACGATCATCTTCCAAACTGGATTGGTCGAAAAGTTCCATTCCCGCGTAGATATGCCTGGGTTCTTGAAACACTTGATGAGCGTTCAGAATTATTCGAAAGAACGCTCCTCGCCCTAAAGCAAGGGGAGATTCCTCAGGATGGATGGAATGCACTACAAATGGTAATGGAGGAGCATCGGGATGTATTCTGATAATGTTGTCTCATTGTGTTATATTAGTAGTCAGAATGATAAAACAACACAACTTTGCAGAATTGCCGACTACCATAATGGTGGATTCGAAGCGTATACCTACGATTCTACGTATGATTTTCGCGGGACAGAACGAGATCTTCTATATGGACACACAAGAGACATTTCTGATGGCGTTGGCACAATAGCTGTATATGATTGGGCTGCACACCAGGATGTAATGACAAATGAATGGCGTACTTCGACCCATGAAAGTGAAGTTTCTTGGATCGAGGTCATTAGCTCTTTCAAAGATACGCCCGAGCAGCTTGTCGAGATGATCAAATGTGGAATCAAGTTGTCCATGCCTTCTTCTCGAAAACATGACATTATTGTGTGCTGCAGTGCAAAAGGTGCCTATGCAAATGCTATATATGTATCCGCAAATGATTTGGTGTGCACCAATGATGTCTACACCTTTTCCGATGAGGTTGTCTCCCTTGAAACAGCAAAGATAAACTACTACTCGGATACTGCATCATGTCGTTGCCGTTACAACCCGAGTGACACTGTTCGCTATTTGGTTCGCCCCGGCAGCTGGAAGGCTACTGGAAAAGTCACTGTGCGTTCACCGCAAGAAATCGTTTCTGCAGCGGTCATAGCATATGCTCGTCGTCTGGATAAAGATGGTGTTATTACTCGTAAAGAGCGTCAGAGCTTCGCTTCAGTAGTTGAAAAATTGTCTGTCGCTACCATTTCTGATGAGGTTATGGAAAAACTCGGTTGTAAACGTGATGATGCTGAGATCTATGTCGAAGAGTGCCTGGCCGATCTATGTGAGCGCATGAAACGTAATGAAGCGGATTGGGTCATGCGTCAGCTCATCGAGAATAACAGTGAATACGAACAAGAAATGTATGAAAAAGTAGAAGAGCTGTGGCATCAAGCACATTCTTCTGCACGTACCGAATGGGCCGCAGAGCTAAAGAAAGCGCTGGCAACTCTTGCTGCTGTGCAACAAGAAACTGAAACAGCACAAAAAGAACTAAGTACAGCTAGGGCTCATAAGGAGCAATGTGAGGCAGACGCAACTGAGGCTATGCAGCTCCAAGAAGATATTGAAAAGCGTATCCAGGAACGGCTCGCTATGATCCGGGAGGATCGCGCCAAAGCACTGGTGGAAGATACTTGGGCGCTGGCATTAACGACGCCTTCTTCTACTAGTACTTCTGCGCCCAATCAGCATGGAACTTGGTCTTTTGCATACGACGGATATGCTGAACCAGTTGAAGAAATCGCTTTGGAAGAACGCTGGCTCGATGCAGTTTCATCCTGGACTCAAGTATGTGGAAATGAAAAACGCGGATCAGAATTGGCTGCCTTCTTTCTCGCTTCGTACGCTCTGAAACAGCATCTTGTTATCTCTGGTGAGTGCGCTGAGAAATTAGCGGATATAGCAGCTCACATTGCAACTGGCAGAGATTGTGTGAAAGTATACGCTTCAGATCACTGTAGTGTAACCGATCTTATAAAGGAGATTACTGTGGTACCGCATGATTGTATATGCTTCCTCAACGGGCTTGAGCAGAACCACAATGTTGTTAAAGCTGTGATGAACCACTTTAATAACTCGCATTTCATTATCACTGCACCCTATTATGAGTCATTGGTTATGGAACCGGCAAGTCTATTTACAACATTCTTCCCTGTATGCTCTGAGGAATTCTGTGTGAGTGTGTTTGCGACCGATGACAGCGATAGGCTGAGTTGTAAGCTTGATCTTCGCTCCAACCAACATTCGAATCCGGATGCAAAAAAACTTAGATCCATTCGTGCACACCAGGCATCGTGGTTTGCCAGTGGTTTCTTTTCTCCTATGCTGATGGAAAGGTGTGCTCGTATGCATTACGAGATGAAGTCAATGCTTGCCACGCCCTTTTCGGATGGGGAAAAAGAAGCAAAAGCAGCGATGCTAAGTCAGGTATATGTGCCGCTTATGCGCTGTTTGCGCAGAAAGGACATTCTTTCTGCACAAGTTGGTGAGTTTGACATTCTTGATGAGGCACGAAAAAAGCGACTTCTTGCCTTTGCAGGGGTTGAGAAAGAGTGAACTCTATGGAGTACCTTGAGCAGATTGGAGCTTCGCTATCGATTGTGAAAGCTCCGAAGGAAGCATCTAAAGATTATTATCGACGTGTTGCATATTCGGCTATTGCAGATTGGATGCAGACCGCTGTCTTTGTTGGCAATGACGCAACAAGCATTGTTCAACTAAAAAGCATAGTTGTTGCGAAGGTAAGGATGCTCCAAGAACTCTCGCCAGGGATGCTCACGTATAGTGCAGAGGAATTGGTTGAGCACCTCTATACCATCATGCTGGATAATGGCGTATTCCTGCATAGGAATTATTATGTACGCCCTGCCCCGCATCGTCTCATTGGTAATGATTCACATGCAATCGTTCGTGGAATGTGTCCTGAAGAGCATGTTTCTTTCAGCGGCCTTGCGCCGTATATAAAACAGCGGACTGCACCGTGTGATATTTACACGGCGTTTGGCCTTCCAGAGATATCTCCAGAAATAATCACTGAACAGTTATGGATGCGTGCATCTCCAGTATCAGCTAACGTACATATCAGTGAGTATCTGAACACAACTAGGAAAGATAAGCAGTCCTACTATCGTTCAGCTCCGCCTGAAAAATCGGGTATGCTCTATGGTCGTACAAGAAGAAATGACTTTCAATACGATTACTTTCTAATATCTGGTGATGAGATCCGCCGTTTGTCGGAAGATCACGTTAATATTTCTTGGCATGAATATGGCCGCTTACATCTAATGACTGCAAAGCAGGAACAAACTGTTTCAGCCATATTTGATGGAACTGGCCTTGTACATGTCCGTTTCTCATTTCATTTACCCCAGCCAGATTTACGCTTTCTTCAATATCTATCATGGCCGTACAAAGACGCAATGTTAGATGATGTATGGAACTTTAGCCTACATAGAGATCTATGGCCTATAGTGAAAGATAGAATCGAATTTTTGAGATACAAGGTGGTTGAGAAGCATGCTTAAAGGAGCACATTATGTGCATGAGAGACTTAAAGATGACCTCATACATTATCTCAAGAGCCAGTACCTTGGTCAAAGCGAGGTGC
>CAZACG010000108.1:0-5554 GCA_964483645.1 uncultured Oscillospiraceae bacterium
CGATCAATGCGGCGTCGTTTGTCGGCGTGCGGATTGAAGGGCTTCTCGGCGCGGTTGTCGCGACGCTGGGCTGTATTTTGCCTGCGGTGTTTCTTGTTTCGCTGCTGGCGGTTCTCTATAAGCGTTATCACGGACTTTCGTTGGTGAGCAGCGTGCTTGCCAGTTTGCGCCCGGCTGTCGTGGCGCTGATTGCGTCGGCGGGACTTTCCATTCTTTCTCAGGTTGTTTGGATGGGAGAGACGGCTGCGATTGAAAACGTGCAATGGATCGAGACGGCGCTGTTTGTCATTGCGTTCATCCTGCTGCGCAGATTGAAGTGGAATCCGATTCTGACCATTGCCGCCTGCGGCGGGGCTGGGCTTATGCTGCATATAACGCTCGGGCGTTGAACGTATACTGTTCTCAGGCAAAAACGATTGATACGCGCGAAGCGAACTCTGACGGTGGATTTTCTAAAGGTCATGATTGGATTTGAGCGTGGTATTAGGTCGGCGAAGCGAGCTTGCACGCAGGCACAACATTCGGCAGCTCAATAAAGGGCTTTTATAACGACAAAAGAAGCTGTCAAGCGAATGCTGAACATTTCAAAAAGCAATGATTGAAGAAGCATGGGCGCAATTCTTCGTTTTTGCTTGATATGTCCGGCTTAGCAGCTTGACAGCTTCTTGCATTTTTGGGCTTTCACTGAGGGAATGCGCTTTTTGATGAATCAGATCAATGCGCGCCTAAGGGCTTTCCGGGAGAGGTCTTGCGCTGCGCAAGCACCTCGGCGAACGGATCCTCTTCGGCCTCCTCGTCGAGCAGACCATCTGCACGCAGCATATCGCGCAGCACGTCCATTTCGCTTTCCAAGTCGATGAAGCGGTATTCATCCAGCGCTTCGACCTGTTTGAGGAACGCTTTGTCAATCACGCCGACCGCCTCGGAGATGCGCTGGCGAACCTCGCGCGCCTTGCGGGTGTTGGCTGTGTTTTCGAGCTTGGCACGCGCGTCAAGCAGGTGCAGCGTCGTGGGCAGATAATAGCGCAGGAAGGTGCGCAACTGAGGCAGCAGCTGCGGACGCTGCTCAAGGATGGAGAGAATCTGACCGCAGCTGTTTTCAATCGAATCAATTTGTGCGGAAAGCTCAGGATCGGGAATCAGATCATTCGCGTGGCGGATGCGCGCCATAGCGCTTTGCCCCTCGGCGATTACGTCGGATACGCTTGCGTTTTCGGCAATCGGTTCCTCGCGTGCGGGAGCGTTCTGCGCTTTGGCGCGGCGAGCCGAGGCTGCGGTCTGCCGCCATTGGGTCTCAACGTCCTCCTCGCTTGTGACGGTGCATTCTTCGTCATGGTAGGCTGACATGCCGGAAGCGGACGCTTTGCGCGCGCTTCCCTTGCGCACATGCACGCCGTCCGAGCCTACGTCAACGCTCCATTCAAAGGCAGATGCTTCCTCGGTCTCCTCGGCCGCCATCTTATTGAGCACGTGGAAGGTGAGATAGACGCCCACAATGCCAAACGGGCCGAAGGTAAAAAAGGAAAGCATGTACCACGCCCAGCGGGGCAGATAGTTAAGCTTTTTGAGCAGGCGTTTCGCCTTCATCATCAAAACCTCCATATAGGAACAGAGCATTCAATCATTAAACGTTACCATTATACCAGAACGGATTCCTTCTGTCATCAAAAAAATGCACATTCCGCCGTGCATTCGTGCGGAACGTGCAGGGAGCCGAGGCTTTCAGAAGACGCGGCGCTTTTGAGACTGGGGAAGGGCGGGCAATCACTGTGTAACCGTGTCGGGAAGCCCGAGCGCATCAAGGAGCATGCTGCGGTTTTTCTCGATGTTGGCCTTGATACCGCCGTCGCCATAGCTCCATGTGCCTTCAAAGGGAACGCCCACGGAGGACACCTTCGCCCCGCGCAGCCAGACGGCTTTGCCAAGCAGGCTCAGCTGCTGTGCGCCGCTTAAAGAGGAGCGCCACATGTGCTTGAGGCTGCTGAAGACGGAGACGACGTTGGCCATGGTCATGTGCTTGGTGGACTGCACCATGGCGGCTATCAGCTTGCTCTGACGCTGACCACGACCGATGTCGTTATCAAGCTTTCGGCAGCGCGCATAGCATAGCGCCTGCGCGCCATTGAGCTGGCAGACGCCCTCGCTGAGCGGATGATCGTCATATTTGCCGATGGTGTTGTCGATGTAGCCGGCTTCCTTGGAGGTCAGCTCCACCTTTGCGCCGCCTATGGCGTCTACGAGCTGCACGACCGAGGAGAAGTTGACGCGGAACCAGCCGTCGATGTGGACGCCGAAATTTTGCTCAATGGATTCAACCAGCGAGTCCTCGCCGCTTGTGCGGGCAATGGTGTTGATCTTCGAGGTGCCGCCGCGCGAATCCTTGATTATCATGTCGCGCGCGAAGGTGACGGTGGAGATGCGCAAACGCGTAAAATCAAGCTGTACGAGCATCATGACGTCGCTCCTGCCGACCTCATCAAGGGAGCCGTAATTGTCAATGCCCATGACCAGATAGGTCTTTGAGCCGTATGGATGCAGCACAAGGGTCAGCGCAAGCAGTACGAGCAGCACGATGAGGGCGATGCGCGCTTTTTTGTGCGCTTTGAGATAGGCAAGACACCGCTGCGCGGCGGATTGAATGGTCTGCATAGGCATATGCTCCTTCATTGAAGATCAGTCTCTTTCCGATGCACGAATATGGTCAAAAATAGGCGTACCCAAACCTGCATAACAGCCTTATGATAAACATAACATAACCATGCGGAAAAATCAAGGAGACAGAGCTCTGCGGAGCGTTTTGTTTTTGACTGATGGGCTTGTGCTTTTGCCTTGATTTGTGTATAATAAAAATGTTATGGACTTTGCACGGGCGTTTTCGTCCGTTCAGAATAAACATCCTCCGACGGGCTGACCTCCGACGGAAGGCAAGACACAGCACGCTGTGCATGTAGAAAACCCGCTCTGAGCGGAAATCGCCACGGAAGCGCTCCAAACACGAAGAGCGCCCGGGCTTTATTGGCATGCGCTGCGCAAACCCTATAGACAGTATGATCAATTTATAAGGAAGGAATTATTTGTGC
Source organism: uncultured Oscillospiraceae bacterium (assembly GCA_964483645.1). Lineage (GTDB taxonomy): Bacteria > Bacillota > Clostridia > Christensenellales > Aristaeellaceae > Ventricola. The sequence continues at coordinate 3,081 of CAZACG010000108.1, forward strand.
CCAATAACGAGAAACGCGATCAACGCGAGAACAATCCCAATCAAACCGGGAAGCAGGATCAGATGACAAAGCCGGCCGTGCGCCGCAGAAATACCACGCAGAATGCGCAGAAGAGCGCTGAGAGTACGGTCAGACGCAAGGGCGTGCAGACCGCGAAGGCCGCGCCCGCTGAGGCCAACGCCAAGACGAGAACGACCAAGACTGCGCCAGCTGCAGCCAATGACAGAACGCAGACAGTGAAGACAGTGCCCGCAGCCGCGAAGCCGGGGGCAACCAAGGCCGCCCCTGCGGCACAGCGTGAAGAGAGCGCAGCAGCGTCCGTCAAGCAGACGACAAGGAGAACGCCGGCTCGTAAAAATGCGCCGAAATCGACGAATCCCGCGCCCAGACAAGCGGCGCAACAGCCCGCCAAGCCGCAGGCCAATCCCGCGCAGCAGGGCAAGGGCCGGCAACCGCGCGTACCGCGTCCGCAGAACGGCAAGCGCCGTATCCTTGCGCCGACCGTACAGGCGGAAAAGCCCTTTATCTCTCAGACGCTCCAGCTGGTAGGCAAAAAGCCCATCACGCTGCGCTCCCGCGCCAGCGCGCATCCCTCCCGCGCCACGCTGCGCATGATTCCGCTGGGCGGCATGTGCGAAATCGGCAAAAACATGACGGCCTATGAGTATGGGAGCGACATCATCATTGTGGACTGCGGCCAGAGCTTCCCGGACGAGACTATGCCGGGCGTGGACTGCGTCATCCCGGATTTCACCTATGTGCTTGAGAATAGAGACCGCGTGCGCGGCATCTTTATCACTCATGGTCACGAGGATCATATCGGCGGCTTGCCGTATCTGCTGCGCGAATTCAGAGCGCCGGTCTACGGCGGACGCATGGTGATCGAGCTACTCAAATACAAGCTCGACGACCGCGTTCCGGGTCTTGGCAAGAGCTGCGAAATGCACGTGGTCGAGGCAGGGCAAACCATCCGCGCGGGCTGCTTCGGCGTGGAATTCATCCATGTGAATCACTCCATCGCCGACGCGTTCATGTTCGCGATTCGCACGCCGATCGGTGTCATCGTGCACAGCGGCGACTTTAAGATCGACTATACTCCCATCAACGGCGCGATCATGGATCTGCAGCGCATCGCGCAGATCGGCCGGGAGGGCGTGCTTCTCTTCGTGTGCGAGAGCACGAATATCGAGGTGCCGGGCTTTTCCAAGTCCGAGCGTCATGTCGGCGAGTCCATGGCCGAGATGTTCAAGGGCGCGCAGGGGCGCATCTTTGTGGCGACCTTCTCCTCCAATGTCTCCCGCCTGCAGCAGATTTTCACCGCAGCCGAGCGCCACGGGCGCAAGGTCGCGCTGGTGGGCCGCAGCATGCTCAATGTGTTCAACGCCGCCAACAACCTCGGCTATATTCAGATGAAGCCGGATACGCTCATCGACCTGACGCAGGTGGATAAGCTGCCGCCGGAGCAGGTGGTGGTCATCTCTACGGGTTCCCAGGGCGAGCCGATGAGCGCGCTCACGCGCATCGCTTTCTCCAATCACAGAGAGCTTGAAATCGAGCAGGGCGATACGGTCATCATCTCCGCCACGCCGATTCCGGGCAATGAGAAGCCTATCTACAAGGTCATCAACGAGCTGTATAAGCGCGGCGCAAAGGTGTATTATTCCGCGCTGGCGGACGTGCATGTTTCCGGACACGCTTCTCAGGAGGAGATCAAGCTCGTGCATTCCCTCGTGCGTCCGAAGTTCTTCATTCCCGCGCACGGCGAAACCCGCATGCTCTATCAGCACGCGGAGCTGGCGCATAAGCTGGGCGTGCCGTTTGAGAATATCTTCATTCTGGCCAACGGCGATATTTTTGAAATCTCCAAGGGCGCGGCGCGTGTGACCGGCTTTACCAACGGCGAAGCCGTGCTCATCGACGGTGCATCCAAGGGCGAGGTGGACAATACCGTGCTGCGCGAGCGCAAGCTGCTCTCCGATGACGGCGTGGTTTCCATTGCGCTGGCCGTCGGCAAGAAGACCGGCGCGCTCATGGCTGAGCCGGTCGTCAGCGCTATGGGCTTCCTCTACGACAGCGAGCACGCCAAGATTGAGGCCGCCTGCCGTCAGCACGCCTCCAATATGGTCAGCCGTACGATTGCCTCCGGTCGTAAGGTTAAGGAAGCGGTCGCTTCCGGGCAGATTCAGAGCCAGATGCGCTCCTTCCTCTATGAGCGCACCAAGAGAAGACCGGTTGTGCTGATCAATCTGGTCGAGGTGGAGTAAGCGCGCGAGACCGAAGGGCTGCTAAGTTAATACAGTAAAAGCCAAGCTGCACAATGCGGCTTGGCTTTTATCGTTATCCGGCATAATATATATTGTGCCAAACAAAGAATCGGAAGCTGTCAAGGCTGGCTGATAGACGCTTCATCTGCGGACGTCATCGCTTCCGGCAGATTCCTCTTTCCGGTGATTTGGTCAAGGACAATCCTTCCG
>CAZACG010000109.1:0-5545 GCA_964483645.1 uncultured Oscillospiraceae bacterium
GGAAAGCCCCGTGCTGCGAGCCAGGGAGCTTTATGAGGTTCTGCGCAAGCATGGCAAGCCTGCCATTGTGATGGAGCCTGTTCGCGGCGGCGCGCTGGCCAATGTGCCTGCGCAGGCCGAGGAGTTGTTTAAGGCGGCGCGTCCTGAGGCGAGCGTGGCTTCGTGGGCGCTGCGGTATGTGGCGTCCCTTCCGGGCATCGTGACGGTGCTCAGCGGTATGTCCACGCCGGAACAGATGGCAGATAACCTGAAAACCTTCACGGCGTTTGAACCGCTGAGCGAGGAAGAGCAGGGGATTGTCGCTCAAGTGCGCGACATACTGACCTCCGGCAATGCGGTGCTGTGTACGGCATGCCGTTACTGCTGCGACGGCTGCCCGATGCAGATCAATATTCCCGAAATTTTTAAGGTGCTCAGCGATGTGCGCCAGAATGGCTACAATGACCGCGCCAGAGGCTATTATCAGAATTTCGCAGGCGTGAAGGCGCGCGCCCGGGACTGTGTGCAGTGCGGTCAGTGCGAGGCGGTATGTCCGCAGCATTTGAACATCATCGAGCTGCTGAAGGAAGCGGCCGAGAGAATCGATAAGTGAGGGGAAAACGATGATTCTGCCCAATTATCACGAGAGCTTTGAACATCTTCATGTGAATACGCTCCCGAATCATGCGTATTTCGTACCGTTCTCAAGTCCGGAAGCTGCCTGCGCGGGCGAACGCACGGATTCCGATCGGTTTCTGCTGCTCAATGGCGAGTGGTTCTTCCGCTATGCCCCGAGCTTGCTGGACGTTCCTCAGGATGTGCTTATGCTGCCCGTTGGGGAGCGGACGATTCCCGTTCCCTCCGTCTGGCAATGCCATGGATATGACCGGCATCAGTATACCAATATCAATTATCCCATTCCCTATGATCCGCCCTATGTGCCCTTTGAGAATCCATGCGCGCTGTATACGCGCACCTTTGATTGGCAGGCAGCGGATAATGAGAAGGCGACGCTCTGCTTTGAGGGCGTGGACAGCTGCTTCTATCTGTGGCTGAACGGTCAGTTCGTGGGGTACAGCCAGGTATCCCATTCTACCTCGGAGTTTGATGCGACGCCCTATCTTGTGCAAGGGGAAAACCGCATTGATGTGCTCGTGCTCAAGTGGTGCGACGGCACGTACTTTGAGGATCAGGATAAGCTGCGCATGTCCGGTATTTTCAGAGACGTGTATCTGCTGCGGCGCAGTGAAAGCCATCTGAAGGATTATTTCGTCCATACCTCGCTGCATGATCATTATACAGCTGCCGATGTAAAGGTTACGCTTGAAAAAACGGGCGATGTACCGGTCGGCTATCGCCTACTCGATATGCAGGGCAGGGAGCTTGTCTGCGGCGAGACGGCGGGGAACTGTATTGAATTTTCCTTAAAGGACATTCATCTGTGGAACAGCGAGGATCCCTATTTGTATACGCTCCTGCTGCATTGCGGCGAAGAGTGGATTGCCGAGAGGGTTGGCCTGCGCGAGGTCTGCATTGATCGCGGCGTGGTCAAGGTCAACGGACTGGCGATCAAGTTTAAGGGTGTTAATCGTCATGACAGCGATCCTGTGGTCGGCGCTGCCGTTGGCATGCAGGAGATGCTGCGCGATTTGCAGGTGATGCGCGAGCATAACGTCAACGCCATCCGCACCAGTCACTATCCCAATGCCCCGGAGTTCTTGCGTCTGTGCGACCGCTTTGGCTTTTACGTCATTGCCGAGGCGGATATCGAAACGCATGGTGTTTACGGAGGCACGGGCAGCGACCATACGCTGGCCAATGACCCGGCGTATGCACATATCGTGCTTGACCGCGTGCAGCGCAGCGTTCAGCGGGATAAAAACCGCCCCTGCGTGCTGATCTGGTCGATGGGCAACGAATCCGGTACGGGCTGCTGCTTCTATGACGCGTTGGCATGGACAAAGCAGTTTGATCCTTCCCGCCTGACTCATTACGAGGGAACGTGGCGCGCGGATGAAAACGGCGAAATCAATACCGATCTGTTCAGCCGAATGTATCCTTCGATCGAGGAGATCGACGACTACTTCGCAAACGGAAAGAATCAAAAGCCCTATGTGCTGTGCGAATACTGCCATGCGATGGGCAATGGCCCCGGCGATTTAGAGGATTATTTTGAGTGCTTCTATCGCCATGAGGGTCACTGCGGCGGCTTTGTGTGGGAATGGTGCGATCATGCCATTTACATGGGCCGTACGGCAGAGGGCAAGAAGAAGTATTTTTATGGCGGCAACTTTGGCGAGTATCCGCATGACGGAAACTTCTGCATGGATGGTCTGGTCTATCCGGATCGCACGCCGCATACGGGTCTGAAGGAATTCCGCAATGTCTATCGTCCGGCGCGCGTGACTGCGACGGCGCTTGAGGACGGACGCTTTATCGTTTGGAATACGCTGGATTTTACGACGCTCAATCAGGCCGTGCGCATGACGTATACCATTCGCAAGGACGGCCAAGACGTGTACAGCGCCGATGTTCCGGAGGAGCAACTTGCTATCGCTCCGCATGAGCGCGCCGAGGTCACGCTCAAATATCCCGAAAGGCTTTCGGGCAGCTTCGCTGTGCATTTTGCTATGTTCCAGAAGGGCGAACAGCCTCTGACGCCGGAGGGCATGCTGCTTGGCGAGGACGAAGCCGGTTATCAGACCTACGCCGCGCCTGCGCCGCAGAAGCGCGAGGGAGAGCTGAGCGTGAAGGAGACCGAGCGCCAGCTGATCATCTCGGGCACGGGCTTCCGCTATGCATACAGCAAGACGCGCGCCTGCTTTGACGAGATGAGCATGGACGGACGCGCGCTGCTGGATGCGCCCATGGAGTTTAACATCTGGCGCGCGCCTACGGACAATGACCGCAACCTTTCGAGCGAATGGCGCGAATTCCGCTATGACCGCGCGTATTCCCGTAGCCATGGAACGAAGATGACCATGGAGGATGGAGTGTGCGTGCTGCGCAGTGCGTTTGTCATTTGCATGGTGGTCAACGGCGCGGCGGTGACAGGTGAAGCGATCTGGCGGATTTGCCCCAATGGCGAGGTTACGCTTCATATTCAGGCTCAGCGCTGCGAGCGGGCGCCTATGCTGCCCCGGTTCGGCCTGCGCTTGATGCTGCCCAAGACCATGGAGCAGGTCAGGTATTTCGGCTTTGGCCCCTATGAGAGCTATGTGGATAAGCATTGTGCGAGCTTCCGTCATCTGTATAGCGCCTCTGTCAAGGAGATGCATGAGGATTACATCAAGCCTCAGGAAAACGGCAGCCGTTATGATTGTACCTATGCCGAGCTTTCCGATGAGCTGGGCGGTCTGCGCGTTTTGGGCGAGAGTTTCAGCTTCAATGCTTCGCCCTATACGCAGGAGGAGCTGACCGGCAAGGCGCACAATTTCGAGCTGGAGGAAAGCGCAAGCACGGTGCTGTGCATCGACGCCTTCCACAACGGAATTGGCTCCAACAGCTGCGGCCCGAAGGTGCTCAAGCAATACGAATCCCCTGCTCAGATTCATATGGATGTGACGCTTTCGCCGTTTACGGCATAAGCGCACAAGGAGGATATCGGAATGAAAACCTATATGTTTTGCAACGCCCATCTGGATCCGGTGTGGCTGTGGCAGTGGGAGGACGGACTATGCGAGACGCTCTCTACCTTTCGTTCTGCCGCTGATTTGATCGACGAATATCCCGAATTGATCTTCAATCACAATGAATCCCTGCTCTATGAATGGGTGGAGGAGCATGATCCCGAGCTGTTTGAACGCATCCGAAAGCAGGTGAGCGAGGGACGCTGGGTGATCGTGGGCGGATGGTTTTTGCAGCCGGACTGCAATATGCCCTCCGGTGAGGCGATTGTGCGTCAGGCGCTCAAGGGTCGGCTCTACTTCTATGATCGCTTTGGCAAGGTGCCGGTGACGGCGGTGAATATGGATCCGTTCGGTCATGCGCAGGGCCTTGTTCAGGTGCTCAAGCAGTGCGGCTATCGCTATTATGTTAACATTCGCCCCGGAAAGGACGCTTATGCGTTTGACGATGAGGATTTCCTCTGGCGGGGCTATGACGGCTCTGAGATCGTGGTGCATCGCTCGGACAAGGGCTACAATTCCGTGTTCGGTCAGGTGGCCGAGGAGCTAAAGACGTGGACGCAGGAACGCAAAGAGCAAAAGCAGGCGCTGTATCTGTGGGGCGTGGGCAACCATGGCGGCGGCCCTTCTCGAAAGGATCTCAATGATATTCGCGAGCTGGTCAAGGGCGGTATGGAGCTTGTGCATGCTTCGCCGGATGACTACTTTGCCCAGCTTGACCCAAGCGCCATGCCCGTGGTGGAGCGCGGCCTTAACCCGGTTGCCGAGGGCTGCTATACCTCCATTATCCGCATTAAGCAGCTTCATCGCCAGCTTGAAAACGATCTGGTAATGACCGAGAAGATGGCCTGTCATGCGGCGGTGGCAGGTTTGGCCGCCTATGAAAAGGACAAGCTGACCGACGCTTGGCGCGATTTGCTGTTTGCGGAGTTCCATGACTCCCTTCCGGGCTCCTGCATCGCTTCCGTGGAGGAGGACACCCTCCGTCTGCTTGATCATGGTCTGACGATCACCAACGAGCTGAAGGCCAAATACTTCCTTGCGCTGACAAGCGGGCAGAAAAAGGTGCAGGATGGCGACACGGTGCCGGTCTTCGTCTATAACCCGCATCCCTTCCCGTATCGCCATACCATTGATGTATCCTTTACGCTGCCCAGACAGCTCTGGCACACGGATTTTTCCAATCCCATCGTCTATCTTGACGGCGAGCGTGTGCCCTGCCAATCGGCCAAAGAGGAAAGCAATTTCTATATGGACTGGTGCAAGCGCGTTGTGTTTGAGGCGGAACTGCCGCCCGCATCCATGACCCGGTTTGACGTGCGCTTTGAAACGCTGCGTGCGCGTCCGGAGCCGACGCTGGCCGCCGATGAAAACGGCATGATTCATGTGGAAACGAGCTGTGGACATGTTCGCGTGAACGCGCGCACCGGCCTTGTGGATAGCTATGTCAAGAACGGCGTGGAATATCTCAAGCCCGGTTCGCTGGCTGTGGAGGTCTACGAGGACGCCTTTAACAGCTGGGGTGGACAGCATGGGTATGATTTTGTGCAGCCCATCGGACGTTTTACGCCGATGACAAGCGGAGAAGCGACGGACTTTGCGGGCGTCAAGGGCGGCGCGGTTGCGCCCATCCGCGTGACGGATGAGGGCGAGGTTCGCGTGGTCGTCGAAGCGGATATGTGCTATCATGATTCGAAGCTACTCATGCGCTACATGATCAACAAGATCAGCGGTACGCTGGAACTGGAAACGCGCGTTTTCTTTGCTGAAAAGGAAAAGCGGCTGAAGCTGCATGTGAATTCCACGCTTGAAAGCGGCGAATACATCGGACAGACCATGTTTGGCAGAGAGCGGCTGGACGTTCGCGACGGCGAGTACGTATCCCAGTACTGGCAGGCGATAGCGGATGACGAGCATGCGCTGACGATCATTGATCGGTC
>CAZACG010000110.1:0-5543 GCA_964483645.1 uncultured Oscillospiraceae bacterium
GAGATGCTGGATTTGCCCTGCATCGTGTTTGTGCGCGGCAAGAACCCGCATCAGGATGGCATCGAGCGCGCAAAGGCCATCGGTCTGCCGGCGCTTTCCACGCAGATGACGATGTACGAGGCCTGCGGAAGGCTGCTTGCCGCCGGTTTGCCGCCGGTTGACATCGAGGACTATGACGGGGAGGGCGCTTATGACGATTAAGGAAAGCTATCCGGTGAAGGCCGGGGACATGACGGCAGCGGGCGATGTTTCCGCGAGCATCAAGCGTCAGATGAAGCAGCTGGGCATCCCCAATACCGTTATGCGCCGTGTAGCCGTAGGCACGTATGAAGCGGAGATCAATCTGGTGATCCATTCCATGGGCGGACAGATCGACTTTGAAATCGGCGAGGAGGGAATCGAAGTTCGGGTGGCGGACATTGGCCCGGGAATCCCGGATATCGACAAGGCGATGACCGAGGGGTGGTCCACTGCGTCCAATGAAGTGCGCGACATGGGCTTTGGCGCGGGCATGGGGTTGCCGAATATGAAGCGCAATGCCGATGAATTTACCATCACCTCCGAGGTTGGCGTGGGAACGGATATTCGGATGTTCTTTAGGATTTAACGGCCAAGCTTCACAGCGGCGCTTCGAAGAAGGCGTTTGGGGAAGAAATCTTCACGGATGGATTGAGACAAAAGAGCAACGTAACCCAATGAGACGCATAGGTTTTCAAGGTGAGCGGCCAAAGACGCTTGCTTTGAAACGAGCCATCTTTTGAAAGCAGCTTCATCGCATATCACACAGAAGCACTCACCATGGGGGTGTATTTGTTGAGCGCACATGAGACCTATTACCATTCTGTCCGGCTTGATCCGGAAAAGTGCAAGGGCTGCACAACCTGCCTGAAGCGCTGCCCGACGGAGGCGATCCGCATTCGCAACAATCGGGCGACCATTTTGGCCGAGCGTTGCATTGACTGCGGCGAATGCATCAAGGTTTGCTCCAATCATGCGAAGATTGCCGTAACCGATCCGCTTGACGCTATTAAGTCGTTTAAGCATAGCATCGCGCTGCCCGCGCCGACACTTTACGCGCAATTCCCGCATATCCACGAGACGGAGCCGATTATTGCCGCGCTGCTTAAAATCGGGTTTGACGATGTGTTTGAGGTGGCGCGAGCGGCAGAGGTTGTCTCTTACGCTATCAGCAAACGGCTGATCAATGAGGATTGGCCCAAGCCCGTCATTTCCTCTGCCTGTCCGGCGATTGTGCGGCTGATTCAGGTCAATTTCCCAAGCTTGCTGGACAATGTCATGGATATGCTCTCGCCCATGGAGGCGGCGGCAAAGATTGCCAAGGAGGAATATGCCCGAAAGCATGGCGTGGAGATCGACGAAATCGGCGCGTTCTTTATTACGCCCTGCGCGGCGAAGATGACGGCGGTGCGCGCGCCCATCGGGCAGAAAAAATCCTATGTGGACGGCGTAATCTCCATTGTGGATATCTATACCTCAATCAATACGTATCTGAAGGAAGGCTTCACGCCTCCGGAGATTGAGCGTGCAAGCATTGTGGGCATCAAGTGGGCGCTGCCGGGCGGCGAGGCTGCGGCCATCGGCACGCGAAATGCGCTGTGCGTAGACGGTATCGACAACGTCATTCGCGTGCTTGAGCAAATTGAAAACGACCGCTTCGACCGGCTGGATTACTTTGAGGGTCTTGCCTGTGTCAACGGTTGTCTTGGCGGTCCGCTGACGGTGGAAAACTGTTTTGTGGCCAAGAACAGGCTCAGCCGAGTGGTCAAGCACAGCAATCAGCGCACGGTACAAAAGAGTGCGATCTTTGAAAATGCAGCCGAAACACTGCGCATGACTGAGCCGATTGAGCCCAACAATGCCATGCAGTTGGAAGGAACGCTCATGGAGCGCATTCAGAAGGCCGACCGGATTGAAAAGCTCGTCAAGGAGCTGCCCGGGCTTGACTGCGGCTCCTGCGGCTCGCCGACCTGCCGCGCTCTGGCCGGTGATATCGTGCATGGGTATGCCAACGAGATGAACTGCATCCACAAGCTTAACGAGCGCATCAGCGCGCTTGCCGAGCAGATGGTTGAATTGGGGCTGTCTACGCGCTTCACCAATCGGCACGACAGGGAAAACAAAGCGACCAAGGAAGAGGGAAAGCATCATGAAGGTATCTGATTTTGAAAGACTCTCCGGCGCAACATGTCTGACCGGGGAATATGCGGACAGAGAGATCGCCTGCGGCTATACCTGCGATTTGCTCAGCCATGTTATGGGGCGTGGGCAGGCGGATATGGCATGGATCACCGTGCAGGCGCACATGAACGTCATCGCTGTCGCTGCTTTGCTGGATTTTGCCTGCGTCATCATCCCGGAGAGCTTGTCCGTGGAGGAAGCCATTGTCAAGAAGGCGCAGGAGGAAGACATCATCCTTCTGAGCAGCGGGAAGACCGCCTATGAGCTGGTTGTGCTGCTGGCTGAAAACGGCGTTGCGCCGGCGAAAAAGGGATGAAACTCTACTGCGATCTGCACATCCATTCCTGCCTGTCGCCTTGCGGAGATGCGCTGATGACACCCAACAACATTGTGGGCATGGCTTATCTCAAGCAGCTGGATGCGATTGCCGTATGCGACCACAACTGCGCGCGCAATTTGCCTGCCGTCAAGGCGGCTGCGGATATGATGGGCGTGCTGCTGCTGCCGGGGCTCGAGGTGACGACCAAAGAGGAAGCGCATCTGCTGTGCTACTTCCGCGACGTGGAAACGAGTCTGCGGTTTTCGCGGGAAATCTATGCGCATCTGCCGCCGATTCCCAACAATGCGGCATTCTTTGGCGAACAGCAGATAATGAATGAACAGGATGAATGCGTGGATGTGGAGCAGAGACTGCTCATCAGCGCGCTGGAGCTCTCCTTTGAGGAATGCGTTCGGCTTTGTCATGACTTTGGCGGATTGGCTGTGCCTGCACATATCAACCGTGGAGCAAACGGTGTTTTGAACGCGCTGGGTTTTCTTCCGCCCGATGTGCAGTATGATGCGCTGGAGGTTTCAAGCGGCGTTGCCGCGCCGACCATGGATTTGACCGGGTATCGGATTTTGCATTCCTCGGACGCACATTATCTGGAAAATATGCTTGAAAGGACATTCTGTTTAGAGGCTAAAGCCAAGACGATTGAGGCGGTATTTGACGCGATTGCGGGGGAATGCTCATTTTTTTCGCTAAAAACTGATGAAATCAGACAAAAAGAATGATTAGTATAGGCTAACTCCGTTGACGTATGCTATAATATAGTGTCCATAGTTTGTTAAGGTTATATCAATTATATAGGTTTAAGGGGGTACACCATGTCTATGGAAAACAGGGAGAAGTATGAAGCCCTGCAAAAGGTGATTGACTCGCTCAAGGACGTACCGGGCGCGCTCATGCCGATTATGCAGCAGGCTCAGGAGATCTTCGGCTATCTGCCCGAGGATGTTCAGAACTATATCGCCAAGGGGCTTGATATCCCGGTGAGCGATGTTTACGGCGTGGCCACGTTCTATGCGCAGTTCAAGCTCCAGCCGGTCGGCAAGTACAACATCAGCGTATGCATGGGTACTGCCTGCTACGTCAAGGGCTCCAATCTGGTGCTCAGCAAGCTGGAGGAGGTGCTTCAGGTTCCGGCCGGCAACACCACCGCCGACGGTCTGTTCACGCTCAACGCGACTCGCTGCCTCGGCGCATGCGGTCTGGCTCCGGTTATCATGGTGAATGACGACGTTTATGGTCGCCTGACTCCGGACGAGATTCCGGCTATTATCGAGAAGTATCGCCTGGCTGAGCAGGCATGATGCGCGAGCTTGCGGACAATATCAGCGATATTGCCCAAAACTCGGTATCGGCGAAAGCCAGTCTGCTTGAAATCACGGTGACAGTCAATCATGCGCAGGATTGGATTGAGATCGTCTTTCGTGACAACGGATGCGGCATGAGTGAGGAAATGGTCAAAACCGTTGCAGAGCCATTTACCACCACCAGAAAGACGCGCAAGGTGGGGCTGGGGCTTGCGTTTCTCAAGCAGACGGCGACAATGACCGGCGGAGATTTCTCCATTGAATCCGAGCTTGGCCGCGGCACGACCGTGAGCGCGAGCTTCGGGCTTTCCAATCTCGACCGTCCGCCCATGGGCGACGTCGCTGGCGCATGGTACGCCCTTGTCATCATGAACACGCACATGGATTTTGTGCTGGTTTACGACTACGACGACAGGCGCTTTGAGTTTGACACACGGGTGATTCGCGCGACCATCGAGCCATTGAAGCTTGACGATCCCGAAATTTCCGCATGGATCAAGGATTGCTTATATCAAGAGATCAAGGAACTGCACGGAGGTAATTTTCAATGAAATCTTTGGCAGAATTGCAGGCTATCCGCGCCAGGATGCTTGAGCAGGTAAACCTGCGTAAGGACGACAATATCGATACGCGTATCGTGGTCGGCATGGCGACCTGCGGCATCGCCGCCGGCGCGCGCCCGGTCATGCTTGAGTTCGTGGAGGAGCTCAAGCGCCGCGGCATCGAGAACGTGACCGTCGCTCAGACCGGCTGCATCGGCATGTGCCGTCTGGAGCCGATGGTGGAGGTTTATGTGAAGGATCAGGAGAAGGTGACCTACGTTCACATGACCCCGGAAAAGGTTGCCCGCGTGGTGACCGAGCACATCGTCAACGGCAGGCCGGTTGAGGAATACACCATCGGCCAGAACGCCTAACGCCCAAAGGATAACAGGGAGGAACTCAATATGGATTTGATTAGATCTCATGTTATGGTCTGCGGAGGCACGGGCTGTACGTCCTCGAACTCCGGCGCCATCATCAGCGAGTTTGAAAAGCTCCTGAATGAGAAGGGTCTTGATAAAGAGGTCAAGGTTGTCCGTACGGGCTGCTTTGGTCTGTGTGAAGCGGGTCCGGTCGTCATTGTTTATCCGGAAGGCGCGTTCTATTCTCATGTGAAGGTAGAGGACGTTTCCCGCATTGTGGAGGAGCATCTCATCAAGGGCCGGGTGGTCAAGGAGCTGCTCTATAAGAATTCCGTCACCGAGGACGAGAAGATCAAGTCTCTTGATCAGGTGGACTTCTACAAGAAGCAGAAGCGCGTTGCGCTGCGCAACTGCGGCGTCATCGATCCGGAGAACATTGAAGAGTACATCGCCTTTGACGGCTATCAGGCGCTGGCAAAGTGCTTGACCGAGATGACCCGCGAGGAAGTCATCGACGTGATCACCAAGTCCGGCCTGCGCGGCCGCGGCGGCGCAGGCTTCCCGACCGGCCTGAAGTGGAAGTTTGCGTATCAGTCCCAGTCCGACAAGAAGTTCGTCTGCTGCAACGCCGATGAGGGCGACCCGGGCGCGTTCATGGATCGCTCCGTGCTCGAGGGCGACCCGCACGTTGTCATCGAGGCGATGGCCATTGCCGCCTATGCCATTGGTGCCGATCAGGGCTATGTTTACTGCCGCGCGGAGTATCCGATTGCGGTCAAGCGCCTGCAGATCGCTATCAATC
>CAZACG010000111.1:0-4347 GCA_964483645.1 uncultured Oscillospiraceae bacterium
GCTTGAAGCCGTGCCGCCGGAAATCGCCTCGCCGGAGACGACGGGACGATGGGAGCGCGCGCTATCTGAGATTGCCAAGGGTAAGGGCGGCGAGGAACGATTCAGGCAGGGAATCGCCCGGCTTGCGGCGTTCCTTGTGCAGCATGCTGCCTCTGCGCAGGATGTGGCCTTTCCCGAGGAGGAGCGCAGAGGCAGAAAAAGAAGAGCCGGTTTGCGCGACATGGGCATTCCGTGCCCGATGTGCAAAAAGGGGAGGATGGCGGAAAACACCAAAGCCTTCTACTGCACGCGGTATCGCGAGAGCTGCGGGCTGACCATCTGGAAGAACAGTCTTGAAAGAGCCGGAGGCCCTGCGCTTACGGCAAAGCTCATGGAGCTGTGCGTCAAGCAGGGCGAGGTGCGCGGCTCAACAGGCGTCATACATTATCAAAACGGGCGTGTCAGCTTTACGCCCGGTGTAAGGTAGAATCGGAGGCAGAAGATGTATTCTCAGTCGGATTTTCAAAAGAACAAGGCGAATATGCGCAAGAGCATGACGATTTCCGTGCTGGCGGCGATTCCGTTTGCGGCGATGGCTATCGCAGGCTTTGTGATGCGAATGGAGCTGCTGTGTGCCGCAGGCTGCATGTTGGCGCTCAGCGTGCTGATTTTTCTGTGGGATTTGCGGGTTTCGCCTCAGTGGCGATATGGTCGCTTTTTGAAGGAAATTCACTCTGGCCTGAGCCGCAAGAGCGTGGGAACGCTGGTGAGAATTGGCAGCGATGCTGTTTTTAAGGACGGCGTGAATTTTTACGACGTCATCATCAACATCTATGAGGATCAGTCCGAGGACGGCGAGCGCCGCTTTTTGCTGGACTGCGCAAAGCACATTCCGTCGGAGTGGGTGGGGCAGGATATTGTGCTGACAAGCCATGGCAATATGGTGCTTGCGGCGGAGCCGGCTCAAAAAAGCGTGCCTGCTGTATAATACCATGGAGGAAGAATATGTTTAGCAGCGTAAAGCAGAAGGCCGATGCCAATCTGTGTCGAGCAGAGGAAGGCTTGGCGCGTATAGAGCGCGGAGCGTTTGGGCGCGGCGTTGTCTTTGGCTTGCTTCTTGCCATGATAGGCGCGACAATGTATTTGCTCAATGTGCATACGCCGTTGATGCTTGACGATTACGATTTTATGATCTCGTGGGCGACGGGCGAGAGGCTGTCGGGGCTTGCGGATATTCTTGCTTCTCAGAGAGCGTATTATGTCGGCTGGGGCGGACGGTTTGTGCAGTCCTTTACGCAGCTTTCACTCTATCTGGGCAAGCCGGTGTTTTGTGTAGCCAATACGCTGATGTATCTGCTGCTGTTGCTTGAAATCTATGGAATTGCTCGTCCCAAGCGCCGCTTTTGTTGGACGCTTCTGCTCGTTGAGCATTTGGTCATGCTGACAATGGTGCCGTTTTTCGGCACGGTTTATCTTTGGCTGTGCGGCTCTTGCAATTATCTGTGGGGAACAGCGCTTGCGCTCGTCCCGATTCTGGTGATGCGCAGCGTCATGAACGAAAGATGCTTTGCACGAAGCAGCCTCTTGGGCGCTCTGTGTCTGCCGCTGGGAATTCTGGGCGGCTGGACCAATGAAAACACGACCTTTGGCGTGATCGCCATTGTGGCTGTCAGCATGGTGATTTGTATTCGGAAGGGGCAGCGCGTCGCGAAGCGTCTGTGGCTGCTGCTGGCCGGGCAGTGCATAGGCACGGCGATCCTCCTGCTTGCACCGGGAAATTTTGTGCGCGCGTCTTCGTACAGCTATGACTCGATTCTCCTTGAGATGCTGCGTCGCTGTGCGGTCGTAACGGCGTATATGTTGAGCTATCTGGGGCTGCTGTTGGCTGGCTCGCTGTTGCTCTTTGCGTTGCTGCGCAGACGCGGAGGAAGAAGAACGCAGGCTGCTGTTCTGATCTTCGGCGCGCTAATTGCATCCTATGCGTTGGTCGGTTCGCCGGAGCTCTCGGATCGTTCCTTTACCGCGCCCATTGCGCTTGCGCTTGCCGGTTTGCTCGTGCTTGTCGCCGATGCAGAGAGCCGTGTGCCTGAGCTGGATGCGGCGAAGCTGTGCGCGCTTCCGCTGGTGCTTGTGTTTATGCTGTATACGAG
The DNA here is from genome assembly GCA_964483645.1 of uncultured Oscillospiraceae bacterium. Taxonomy (GTDB): domain Bacteria; phylum Bacillota; class Clostridia; order Christensenellales; family Aristaeellaceae; genus Ventricola. The sequence continues at coordinate 2,130 of CAZACG010000111.1, forward strand.
CTATCATGCGCTGGGCGACGTCAAAGCGCACGAGTCGGCATGGAATGCTGAAATCAGTAAAATCGAAGAGGCCTGTGCGCGGGAGGAGAAGAATGTGGCGGTGGAGGCCGTCGAATCTCATTCGCGATTTACAATGGATGTGATCTACACGCCGGACGCAGATAGCTGGCCCAATACGTCGATCTCCCGGGTTTACGGCATGGATGTGGTAGGACAATGAAATGTGACAAAAAAGTGAAACTTCACAAAAAGCGAAGCAAAAATTCGGAAAAAAGAAGCTACTGCGCATGCTGAATCGGCATGCGCAGCTTGACATTTTCACAACAAGTTATTATAATATGCTTTATCATGCCGAATTGAGGCCGAAAGGAAGAGAACGACTATGAAAAAGGGAATTGCATTGATCGCCATGCTGATGCTGGCGGTTTTGATGCTCTCCGGCTGCAACCTGATCGGATATGACGAGGAGTTGGACGGCGCGCAGGTAGTGGCCAAGGTCAACGAGCACGAGATTACCAAAGCAGATTGGCAGAATTACCGCGATTATCTGATGGCCTATGAGCAGCAGTATATGCAGCAGTATTATGGCTTTACGATGCCGGTTGATGATGAGATGATCGCCTCTTACGGCGAGAATGCGCTTGAACAGGCCATTCAGTCCCTTGTTATGGAGGATAAGATTGCAGAGCTTGGACTTTCTCCGCTCAGCGAAGAGGAAGCTGCCGAGGTTGATGAATATGCGCAGGAAATGTATGAATTCTATAAGCTGATGGTTCGCTATCAGTATTACCCGGACGTGGAAACCGTCGAGGAGGAGCAGGCTCGTCTCGCCGCCGCGACGCCGTCTGAGGCGACTGCCGCTGAAGCGACTACGGCCGAAGCAACTGCCGCCGAGGCTGTGGCCACGATGACCGATGCTGAGCTTGACGCGCTTCTGGCGCAGGAGCTTGAAGCGATGGGCATGACGGTTGAATATTTTGCCAATAACGAGACCTCGACCCGAATCACCGAAAAGCTCTATGAGCAGGTGACTGCCGAGGTTGCGGTGACCGATGAGGAAATCAAAGCCGAGTTCGATTCTCTGGTGGAGACGCAGAAGACGAATTACGACGCCAATCCGGCCGCCTATGCAAGTGCGGAGAACAATGGATCGGACGTGTATTATGTGCCGGAAGGATATCGCGGCGTGAAGAATCTGCTGATTGGCTTCTCTGATGAGAAGAAGACGGAGATCAGCGAGATCAAAGAAGCGAAGACCCTTGCGGACAATACCGTGACCGAAATGCAGAGCCGGCTTGACGAGCTGAATGCGCAGGATACGGCAGAGCTTGACGAGGAGGCCAAGGCTGATTACGACGAGCAGGTTGCTTCTGTAACCGAGCAGCTGACCAATGCGCAGAATCTGTCTGCGGAAGCCGAGATGAGGCTTGCCGAGGTGACGGAGGCTGCTTATGCCGAGATCGAGGCTTATGCGGCGGATGTGCTTGCACAGGCGCAGTCCGGTGCAGATTTTGACGACCTTGTGAAGGCTTACGGCGAGGACGACGGAATGATGGTCGAGCCTGCGCTGTCCCGCGGCTATCTGGTGTGTGAAGGCCTCGGTGTTTACGAGCAGGCGTTCCAAGATGCAGCGATGGCACTTGAAAACGTGGGCGATGTGTCTGCCGAGCCGGTGAAGACCGGCTATGGCTATCACATTCTCCAGTATGCGCAAGACGTTCCCTCCGGCGCGGTGGAGTATACCGACGAAATCAAGGAGAAGCTCAGTGATAAGCTTCTGACTGCCGCTCAGGATGCTGCTTATCAGGCTGCGATTACGCAGTGGGTATCCGAAGCCAACGTGACCACTTATCCCAAGCTTATGAAGTAAATAGCAATGTTCAAACGCCCGAAGCTTCGGCTTCGGGCGTTTGTCTGTAAATAAAAAGGTTTGCACAGGCGGCAGATTCTCTGTCTTAAAGTAATTGCCCTAAATAGCGAGCGGCGAGCACGGAACGGCATCATGATGAAAGTGTGTTTCGAGAGAAAGGGGCGCGCTTTTAGGGTTGCAAGGCACATTTGAGGAAGGAGTCGCATAGGATATTTCAGAAAGGGGAGAGGCATACATGAGCGGATGCCATCAAGGCGAAGCAAGGCGCGTGGCGGGCGCGCTGCTTGTGCTGCTGGGCGTGCTGCTTGTATTTCTGTGCCTGCCCATGGAGTTCTTTCTGATTATGCT
>CAZACG010000111.1:4357-5539 GCA_964483645.1 uncultured Oscillospiraceae bacterium
CAGATAGAGATTCGTCGAAGGAGGGGAGAATTTGAGCGTCAGATTGATCTGTTTTCGCGCACCGAGGTTTATGCGCGGTCTGCTTCGTCTGTTTTGTGGGCGGGGAGAATGATTGAGAGGGGATGGGCAAAAGAGGAAGCCGAAGGAAAAGCGCGCTGTGCGCGCGCTCTCTTCCGAAATGGTTTACAGCATGAAGCTGCTTTGAGCTCGCTGCACGAGGCTTTGTGCAATTTCTTTTACCGCAAAAAAGCGCGCCGTGCGCGCGCCTTTTCTGAAATAGTTTGCAGCATGAAGCTGCTTTGTGAAATTCCCTATACATAAAAAAGCGTCGGCATACAATCCGACGCTTTTAAGCTGCGTTTATAGGCATTACAGAGCACGCTCGACCTTGCCGCTGCGCAGGCAACGAGTGCAGACGTTCATGTGGCGAACGGTACCGCCAACGCTCACGCGGACGCGCTGGGTATTCGGCAGCCAAACGCGATTGCTCTTGCGGTTGGAGTGGCTGACATTGTGGCCGCTCATCGCGCCCTTCTGGCAGACTTCACAAATCTTTCCCATGATCACACCTCCTTCTGGTGCGTAAACAGTCATAACACGGTTATTTTAGCATCAGAAACGGTTTTTGACAAGTGTTTTTTTGATTTTGTTTTGAATAAAATCAAAAAAAGTGGTTAAAAAGCGGGGCAACTTACCGAAATCTGAATTTGTCGGACAGGTTTTTTTCCGGAATCCTTGTAAAAGCGGGACTTTTCCTGTATACTGTACGTTGATCCATTAAAAATTCGGGTCGGTATGACCCTGCGCAAGGAGGGTTTTTATGGAATGCAAAATCAATAATGATCTTGGTCAGATCACAATCAGCGATGACGTCCTGCTGAAAGTGGCGGGTTATGCGGCTTTGGAATGCTATGGCATTGTGGCGATGTCCTCAAAGCGTGCCAAGGATGGTTTTGTAGAATGGCTTGGCAGGGAAAACCTGACCAAGGGTGTTCAGGTCAATGTGACGGAGAGCGGTATTGACATTGATTTGTATATCATTGTCGAGTACGGCATTTCTATTGTCGAGGTCTGCAATATCATCAAGTCCCAAGTTTGCTACAAGATTGAGAACATGACGGGCGCAAAAGTGCGCAGAGTAAATATTTCGGTTGAGGGTATCCGCGTCTGATCCCTGACGGA
>CAZACG010000112.1:0-5533 GCA_964483645.1 uncultured Oscillospiraceae bacterium
CCGGGCGTAATGACCACCTCGCCGGTGGACGGCTCCAGCTCGCCAGAAAGCACCTTAAGGAAGGTGGATTTGCCCGTGCCGTTCGCGCCGATAATGCCGTAGCAGTTGCCGGCGGTAAACTTGATATTAACATTTTTAAAGAGAGGCTTGCCGCTGTAGGCCAAGGAAATATTTTGCGTTGCAATCATGGTTGACAGATCTCCTTTTTCATTCGATCATCAATCTATTTAAATACACATCAACGTTTATTATCGCACAAAAAAACAGTTTCTTCAAGCCCTTTTGCGCTAAAAAAACGAAGACGGATTTCGGCCAAACCGTCCATCCGTCTTTCGATTGTTCTGTTTTTCGCTCAACAGCCGCTCGTTCTTCCTTTTCTGTTAGGCTTTCCTTCGCATCTCGGGTCTATTCGCTTAGCAGGATGTTTCTCGCCCTGACGAAATACGTTTCAAGCGTCGTACCGGGCAGAATAATCTGGGCCGTCGTCTCGTTTATGGCGATCACCGTCACGCTCGTACCCTCGCTTAACTCCTGCGCTGTAAGCTCATTCACTCCGATATGCTCGGGATACGCCCATGTCCTGACAACTTTGCCCAAATCGTCGCTCATAAGAGTACCTTCGCGGCCCATCGCTTCACAGTTCCACTCGCCGCGCTTTCCGGTATCCACAAGGTATTCCATCGGGACGCACACGCACGGCATGCGAAGATCAACCATGCCCACGCCATAGCTTCCATCCGCGCTGACCGCGCGCAGCACCATTTCCGTTCCGCTCAGATACACGCAGTCTCCAGCGATAAACACCTCGCCCTCCGGCGGCTCAATGCGCATAACGGGATGCGTCTGTCCGTCGCACCAGCCCTCTTCAACGGCGGATGCGCGCACATATCCGCGCAGATTGGAATCCCCCGAGCCGTCCCCGCACCACGCGTCCACAAAGCGCCAGCCCTCCTGCTCATCAAGCACGCGCACATCCAGACCGCGAATAAGCGTCGCAACAGGAGCCGACTCTATGTCGGGCTGCGTATAGAGGATTGTATCCTCCTGCGCAATATAATGCGGCGGCATGTCCGTCATTTGCGCGTTCCTCGTCGGCCAGCCGCTTTGTACGGGAATCAGCAAATCCTTCGAGATATAAATCGTATTCCGGAAATCGTCGTATTGCGTATACACCCGAGCAAAGCCGTTTTCCTCGCCCGTCCGATATACCCTTGTTCCGCTTTCTATCCAATCCCAAAACGTATCCTCGGAGGCTTCGGGGGCGCTGTATGTGTCTGTCGTCGTCGCGGACCACGCAACCTCATACATCTGATCCAGCGCCAGATCTGCCCATGTTGCTCCCGGAGCAAAGCTGCTCTTCGGAATAAAGGCCCTTCCTTTTTTTCCGCTGTCGGACTGCATTTCAATGTATGCCCAATCGTTGCCAAGCGTCGCAAGCAGCTTCCCTTCACGGTTGCCTAAAACGCCATCCAGCTCCATGCTGTTTCTGAGCGGATCGTTCGACGCCCATGCGTTCACCATCATACCCGGCGTATCCGACCATTGAAGCTGCGCTACGCTCACGCCCGCCGTCTCCTGCGCGCATTTGATCCAGCCGAAGCGGTTGTTGCCATCGCTGACGTTATACTGAATCAGCAGCCAGCCGTCCTCCTCGCCAAACACCTGAATCCAGTCGTTGGTGGAGACCGTCGCTTTGCCGTTCGCCTCGCGCAGATAATCCCCGCCCGGACCTGTATAAACCTCGTACTTTCTGCTGCCCCTGAACTTCGCCAGCTGCGGCTGCGGAAGCGCCGCAGACGAACCGTCGGAGGGAATATAAATCGGCTCGTTGCGCTCCTCAAGCAATCGCGCCATCAGATCAAACAGCTCTTCGAAGTCAGAGCCCGGCGCGAACGCATACATCTGATCAGGATCGCCAAAGCCGCGATAAGCTTTCCAGTCGTCCTTTCAGTTGTCGCCGATCTGCAAATTCACCTCCATGCACAGCATATCCTCATAGCGGCACAGATCAAAATACCCCTGCGTCACACCCTTCAAAGCGCTGTCCGGAAGCATTCGCTGCACGAACAAGAGTCCCGTTCCCCACACATTCTCCAGCCGATACGCTTCGTTCCGATTCTCAAAATAGAAACAGATCAAGTCTCCGTCCGAAGATTCGCCGGTCAGCGTCAGCGACATTCTATCCGGATATGCATTCTGTTCAGCGCTCCACTCCAGCCCAAGCGCGCCGTTCATGGCCGTCGCGGCTTCTTCATTCGTCATGGGGTATTCCTCCGCTGCATATGCCGCACTGGCAAGCAGCAGCATCAGCACAAAGCCTGCGATGCATCTTTTCATGGCTTCCCTCTCCCTTCGCTACTGTTCATATCTATAAGACGGGGAAAGCGCGTACATTGTTTCCACCGATTGGCATTTTCATCCATTTTTTTACGCTGCAGGTCCTTTGGCAAAGCTTTGGTTCAGGCTGTAAAGCGGCGGCGCCTGCGTCGCCTGGTCGGTGATGCAGTCGGCATCATGCCGGTTTTGCTTGAAGCCTTCCGCCGCGCATGGTATACTATGCAAAAATGACATTACGCAATCATAGGAGCATCCGCATGAAAAAGAGCAGAATCATCTTTACCTTCAATGCGCCCGCTGTGCTGACCTTTGCGCTCGCATCCCTTGCCGCGCTGCTGCTGGGCATAACCACCGACGGCAGAACCACAGCTGCGTTTTTCAGCGTTTACAATTCCGGCTTTCTCAATCCCCTGACCTATGTGCGTCTCCTCGGTCATGTGCTGGGACATACCACCTTTGCGCACTACGTGAGCAATATGGCGCTGATTCTCGCGCTCGGGCCGATCGTCGAGGAGCGCTACGGCAGTCTGCGGCTCCTGCTCATGATTGCCGTCACAGCGGTCGTCTCCGGGCTATTTCATATTTTTCTGGGCAGCGGCATGCTCATGGGCGCGAGCGGCGTCGTCTATATGCTCATCTTCCTCGCTTCAACCTCCGGCGCAAAGTCCGGCGAAATCCCGCTGACGCTGGTGGCTGTCGCCGCGCTGTATCTGACGCAGGAGATCATGGACGGCCTGTTCGCCACGGACAACATTTCCCAGCTCTCTCATATCGTCGGCGGTGTTTGCGGCGCGGTCATGGGGCTGCTTTGGCATCGCTGATTCGGCAAATCGCAGAGCTTTCAGAATTGTTCAAGGAACGCGCGTGGAGCGCTTGCACGAGGTACTCGTTTTCCTCGCGCAAGCGCTCCACGTCTTTAATCGCTATTTCACAGTTTCTCTTTGCTTCGCACATAGAAACAAAATGCGGCGCAAACTCAGCTTTTGATCTCTCTGATCGCCCGAATAACGTCGCCAACCAAACCGACGCGTCGGAACGGCGTCATGATATAAAAACCGTCCACGTATGCCGCAACGCGTTTGGCTGCGTCGGTGCATAAGCGCACAGCCAGCTTTTCGCCGTCCATTCGATCCAATCCCTCATACGCGCGAACCACCGCATCGTCTATGGCAATACCAGCGACCTCGCTTTGCAGAAACTGCGCGTTTCTATGGCTGACCACCGGGAAAAGACCGCCAAAGAGCTTTCCCGAAAGCTTTTTCCGCGCGCATTCAAGGTTCTTGGCCGCCTGCTCGCTGAGCACAGGCTGCGTCAGGAACGCCTCCATGCCGCATTTTTCCTTTTCCAGCGCGCGTTCAAGCTCCGCATCAAAGCTCACTGCATTGATATTGAGCGCTCCGCACAGGAAAAACGGGGCGGTTTCGCCGCTCGCAGATAATCCGCGAATGAATTTGGCCAGCACGCGGGAATTGAACTGGAACACGCTCTTAACGCTGCCCCGGTCGCTCGCGGGAACAGGATCGCCCGTCACAACGAGCACATTATGAACGCCCTCCACGGATAGACCGAGCAGCAAAGCCTTGGTGGCGTTCACATTTCTGTCCCGGCAGGTCATATGCGGCAGCGTCTCCATGCCCAGTTCATGTTTGAGCTTACAGGCAAGCAGACTTGAATCCATGCTTGCGCGGCCAATCGGGCAATCCGCGATGGTAATGGCGTCCGCACCTGCGTCCTTGAGTTTCTTCGCGTCCTCCATAAAGCAACCAATTTCCGCGTGCTTCGGAGGATCCAGCTCGACCAGAATGGGCCTGCGGTTGTTTTCAAGCTTTTGGCGAATCTCGCTGTGTTCCGTCATGCTATGCGCCCGAACCGAAAGAACAATCGGCGCAGGCATCTTTTTCGCGGCATCCTTTGAGAGCAGCCGCGCCACCCGGCTCATATGCTCCGGCGTTGTACCGCAGCACCCCCCGATGATTGACGCGCCCAGCGATACGCACGTAGCCGCCTGCTGCGCATAATAAACCGGATCGCTGTCATAATACGTTCTCCCCTCCAGCACATGAGGATAACCCGCATTGGGCATCGCCATCAGAATCTTGTTGGGCTTCCTAAGCGTCTCCATCAGCCTGCGCATATGATACGCACCGCAGATACAGTTCAGGCCGACCGCATCAATCCATTCGCATTCGTCCGCCTGCGCAATCAGCGCAGCTGCGGATTCGCCCATCCGCGTAAACCCATCCGGCTCGGCGGCAAAGGACACCGCAACAAACGCCTGCGGGTTTCTTTGCTTGATATAAGCCGCAGTCTGCGCAATTCCGTTGAACGACGGCATGGTTTCAAGCAGAAAATCCTCGGCGCCAAGCTCCAAAAACGTCTGCGCCATGGCTTTATAGGCCTCAAAAGCGTCCGCCTGCATCGGAGCGGGCCCGATATCGGCGAACACCAACGCGCCGCTTTCCTTTGCCGCGCTGCACGCAATGTCATAGGCAGCGCGGATTATCTCGCGCTGCTGCGAGCAGTCCCCTGCTGCCAAGGATACATGCGCGGCAAAGGTATTGGTCTTCAGCGCCCGGCATCCCGCGTCCAAATAAGCCTTATGCAGCGCATACACGCGTTCGGGCGCATGCAGGCAAGCGAGCTCCACCGCTTCCCGATCAAAGCCGGGAAGCGTTTTGGCATACGTTCCCGTTGCGCCGTCAAAAAGCAGAGGGCCGCTTTTCAGCATGGATAGAATATCGTCTCTGTTCATTCTGTTTTTCTCCGGTTCTCTTCATCCAAGAATCGCGCGCGCAATATCCGCGCTCTGCTTCGCATCCTTGGCAAAATAATCCGCGCCGATTCTCTTGGCATAATCCTCCGTCAATACCGCGCCTCCGACGATCACGGGAACATGCAATCCTTCACTCCGCAGCAGGCGGATGGTTCGCTCCATGCCCGGAACAGTCGTCGTCATCAGGGCGGAAAGGCCGACTATTTGGGCTCCATACGCCTTGGCCGCTTCTACGATGCGCTCGGCAGGCACATCGCGGCCAAGATCAATGACGCGGAAACCGTAGTTTTCAAGCACTGTTTTGACGATATTCTTGCCGATGTCATGGATATCGCCCTCGACCGTCGCCAGAACGATCGGCCCTTTTCCCTCCTGTCTGGCGTCGCCGGAGGCCGCAATCGCCTTACGCACCTCTTCAAAGGC
>CAZACG010000113.1:0-5518 GCA_964483645.1 uncultured Oscillospiraceae bacterium
CTACAGAAAGCGCTGTTCTTCCAAGAATTGCTTTTGAAAATGATCCGCATTCTTTTAACCGTCCTCCAGCGCGAACCTTCCTAAACAGGATGCACATCGTTTTTTCCAAAGCCATGGCGTTGAATCCGTGAAAAAAAGATTGGCGCGGAGAGGAATACTCTCCGCGCCGTTGTACCGTATAGAAAATTGTTCAAAGCAGCGTGCAGCGAACACAGAATAGCTTCATGCCGCTGACGCTCACCCTGCAATCAGCCGCACGCCATGGATCAATCTCCGTAAGCCGCAAAGCCTACGTCCACATTGCGCAGCGTCTGACCGGATTGAAGCCTGATGATCTCAGACATGCCCGTTTCCGGCAGAATATCACTGTCAATCTCACCCAGCGGCGCGCCGACATGAACTGTCAGCTCGTCGCCCGCCTTTCTTTCTACGCCGAGCACATAGTTGCCCGGCCGCAAGGCTCTGAAATGATAATAGCCGTATTCGTCGCTCTCCACGGTCTCCGTTTCAAGCATTTCTCCTTCGCCTGTCACGCGCAGCAGCGTCAGCTTCACACCGGAAAGTAGCGGCTCCTGATAATCCTGAAGGCCGTTCGCATTGACGTCAAGCCAAACGGTATCGCCGATTTCGCCGGGCAGAATGCCGCCGACGTTAACATTGTCCTTGGTTTCGCCCATACCGAGCACAAAGCGCTGCGTCATGCCGATATGTCCCGGGACGACCATCGCACTGGAGGTCTTCTCGCCCTGCGTCTGATCTGCCAGCAGCATGTTCTGCGGCAAGGTGAAGCGCACGGCATACTCGCCGCTTCGGAGCAGGCCAAACGCATATCGGCCGTCCAAGTCCACATTCTTCACAGCCAGAACGTTTTCTCCACTGAGCAGCTCCACCTGCACGCCCTCAAGCATGGGTTCATCCGCATCCATGAGGCCGTTCACATTCTGGTCAAGCCATGCATACCCGCAGATCTCCGCGCCGCGTACTGCGGCAATGGGTGCAAGCGTCACATGCTGTCCCATCTCAAGCACAAACTCTCCGGTTTCGCCCTCCTGCGCATCCGCATGTGCAAGCGAAAGGATATCCTGCTTGGAGAAGAGCGCATCCTGCTCAAGCGCAACACGCACGCGATATGTGCCGGGACGAAGCAAATCAAGCGTAAAGCCTCCGTCGCTCTGCGTTTGCGTCGTCGAAGTCACCATACCGCCCTGCATCAACGTGACGGTCGCCCCGGCCATGCCGGGCTCATCTTCGGAGCAAATTCCATCCTCGTTTACATCCAGCTTGATCTGCCCGGAGACAGACGCGGGAACAATCGCGCCCACATTCACGCCGGACAGGCTTTCGCCCATTTGCACCTTCATCTGCTCTGTACGCGCCTGCGACGCATCCACCATGGAAATGGCGCTTTCGCCCTCGCATGTGAAGATCATGCCGTCGCGCAGCGTGAACTCCATCTGATATTCTCCGACCCGGACAAATTCCATTCGGTACTCGCCCGCTTCATTCGTAACGGCGCTGCCAAGCGTCTCGCCGCTCTTTGCATCTAGCAGCGCAACCTGAACGCCTTCTGCGCCGACTTCGGCTTTTCCGATTTTTCCGTCGTAATCAGAATCCGCCCAGACCTTGCCGCTGATCGTTCCCACGCCGACCACGCCGACGTCCAAGCCGTCTACGCTCGCGCCCGATTGAATGAGCATAGCTTCCGTGGAGGCCGTTAGCGCATCCGTCTGAGGCACAACGCTCACGCGTCCCGCGCCGGACACCTGCTTGGCAAAAGCACTGCCTTCTTCAAGCGTAAAGGTCAGCTCGGCTTCGCCCGGCATGACCGCGTCAAAGCTGTATTCGCCGTTATCGTCGGTCGTCGTTGAAAGCTCCAGTCCTTCGTCCGCGCCGCTGAGCATGAGCAGCTTCACCAAGACATTCTTTACGCCCTCATGTCCGCTCTGTCTGCGTCCATCGTTATCCCGATCATACCAGACCGTGCCGCCAACGCTCGCCGGTTTGAGCGCGCCAATTTGAATTTCGGAAAGCGTCGCTCCCATTTCAAGCGTGCCCAGATAGACGGATTCGCTCGTCTTATCGCTGCCGAAAAGGGCAGACTCTCCGTTTGCACAGGTAAACACGTACCCCTCGGGCAGCGTCGCGCTCAGCGTGTATTCGCCCGGCATAAGCTCCTTAAATGCGAATTCACCGCTTCGCAGGCTCGTTGTCTGCGCAACCTGATTGCCGGAAAGATCTCTCAGCGTCAGCACGACGCTGCGAATTCCCTCCTCACCCGGCTCCCAAATAGCGTTGTAATTTCTGTCCTCCCAGACGCTGCCGCTAATGGTTCCCTGCGTCAGCAGACCAAAGCCAATGCCCTGCGCCTGCACGCCGCCCAGCAGCGCAAAGGGCTGCGAATACGCACGCTTGTTACGCTGCGTCTCAAGCCCCAGCGCTCCACCGGTGAGCGCGCCGGAGAACACATAATCCTGCGGCGCATCCACACGCAGCTTATAGGTGTCGGGGGAAAGATGGGCAAACGTAAACGCGCCGTTTTCATCCGTTGTCGTCACAGCCAGAATCGTTCTACCCGCGCCATCCATGAGATTGACGGTGACATTGGCCATGCCCTTTTCCGACGTGTCAACTGCGCAGTCCGCATTTCGGTCTTCCCAGATGATGCCGCTTATCGCGCAGAGCCTGACCACACCGGCATTGGCTTCGGTGATGCCCTTGCCCGCTACGACCGTTATGTTGCGGGTTTCTGATACATTCTCCGTGCTCGCCTGTACGCCTCCTCGCGCCATCGTACGCTCTGTTGCGGAGAAGCCGCAACCTTCCTCAGCCGTAAACCGCACGCGATAGCGTCCCGGCGCAACCCCGGCGAACTCATAGGCTCCATTTTCATCCGTACTTGTTTGAGCAAGCATTTCGCCCTGCGCATTCAGCAGTTCAACGCCGACCCCTGCACAATGCGTTTCGCTCTCATCGAGCATCGCGTTCGCGTCGTCGTCAAAGAACACCTCACCGGAAATCGAGCCAGAAAGCATCGCTCCAATGTACAGTGTCTGTCCCTTCTGCCCCATCGTCAGCGTAAAGGGCAGGCTTCTGCCCGTGTTCATCGTGCTCTGCGGCACACAGCTGACAGGATAATGCGTCGTCTGCGGATCAACCTGCTTGGTTGTACGCCAGAGCCCCGGCATTCTATAACCCAGCACATATTCGCCGGGGCTGACGCCTTCAAAGCTGACCATACCCTGTGCGTCCGACATCGCTGTAATCGCCTCGGCCTCCTCGCCGTTTTCCATGCGGATCAAGGACACGCTTACGCCCTCAAGGCCATTTTCATATACGCCCTTTTCGCCATCCACATACGTATCCTCAAAGACCATCACCGTCAGCTGCGCAGGAACGGTCACGCCCACGTTGATTCCGTATGCTTGATCGCCCGGTGCAAGCATCATCGTCTTCGTGCTTCCGCTTTGCGATACCGCGCCGTAGACATAGGAATCCTCGCCATAACGGGTGAACGTCCATTCGCCGTTCAGCTCAAAGAGCACGCTGTACTCGCCGGGATACAGATTCTCAAACGCATACGCTCCGTCAGCCGCCGTTATGGTCTGAGCCACCTGTTCAGCGTATCCGTCCTTCACGCGCAGCAGCACGACCTTTACGCCTTCAAGCGTCTGTGCCTCCTGCCCGAATTGCCCGTCCCCATTCTCGTCAACGCGTACAAAGCCGAAAATCCCCGCAGTCTTCGTCACGATCACATCGCCAAAGGAGACGTCCTCGCCCTGCATAAACACGATATTCTTTTGTATGACGCCATCCTGCGCTTCCTCGCACAGATATCCCTGCGGCAGACGAAGCAGCGCCTCGTATTCGCCCTCTTGGATTCTGTCAAAGCGGAAGCGACCCATGTCGTCGGTCATTACAACCGCAGGCTCATCGTCTTCGCCGCTCTTGGCATACAGCTCAACGCTGATTCCGCCAAGTCCATGTTGCGCGCCATCTGCGTTCATTTCGCTCACTGAGCCGGAAAGTTTGGCAGCATACATACAGCCTGCGTTCACCACGTAATCCGTATGATCTCCGTCAATTCGGATGCTTCCGCTCATTCCGTAACGCGCGTCCTTCACGCCGCTTGAGACATGCTCGCTGCCCAGTCCGCCGCGGGAGAAGATCATCTCCTCTCCGGCTTCAAACTGAACCGTATAGCTGCCCGCAGAAAGCGCATTGAACTGATAGCTGCCCGCGCTGTCCGTTCGAACGCTCGCTATCTGTTCGCCGGATTCGCTCAGCAGGCTCACATTCATTCCCGCATAGCGGCTTCCTTCGTTCGCATCCATCAGGCCGTCCGCATTGGCGTCAAAGAATACGATTCCGCTGATGCGTCCATCCCTTCCGGCGCAAACGCTTTCAAACAAGCCGTCGCCTTCCGCCTCAAAGACCTGTTCCTGCCGGGACATACGCTCAAGCAACTGAAGCGCTCCGCCCTCCTGCACGCGATAGGCCAGCAGGCCGCTAAACTGCGCAGCGACCTTTACATCGGCCTTTTCCTGCGCGCCGACGCGCACGCCCAGCGTCACCTGTCCGGGAGTAAAGCCGTTGCCGACAAGCTCCTCTCCCGTCTGCGCATTCAGATACGTCACGCGCACAGCGCAGATATCCTCCTCGACGTCGGACAGGCTGACCGTAGTCGGCCCGCTGATTGCGCCGGTCATTCTTGCATCGCTCGGCTGCCAGCCCCCCGATGTCAGACAGTACTCCACGCGCGCCTTATACGGCGTGCCCTTTTCATCTTGCGCGCTGGCGAGAACCACACTGAGCACGCTGACGCGCGCGCCGTTTTCTTCCTGCAATTCAAGAAGCATCTGCGGCTGACGCAGCGTGTATCCCGTTTCAAGCACGCCGCCATCCACACTCAGCAGCGTAATTCCCTGCTCTCGCGCAGCATACATATCCCGGAGCATCGTCATTTGCGCGGCTGTCGGAATGCGGATGCTTTCCATCCGCGCCAAGGCCACGCTGCCTCCCTGCGTCAGATACGGTGCAATTTCAACAATTATTTCGTTTTCATCGCTGAGCGCATATCCATCGCCCGCTTCCATCTGACGAAGCGTATATGTGCCCACAGGCACAGCCATTTCGTTTCGGTACGTTTCTGCATCAAGCGTAAAGGCCAGCGCTGTTTCACCCGCTGCATCCACAAGCTCATAAGCGCCGCCTAACACATGCTCATGCGTCGACGCATCCAGCTGCGTAAATTCAAAGAAGCCGCGGTCGCTGGAAACCGTGCAATAGACCGTCGCCTGCTCGCCCGCTACAATCGTTACCTCGTGATATTCCTCGTCTGCGGCAAAGCCCTGCGCCACGCCGATTTCACGAAGGAAATAGGTCGTCCCCTCCGCCGGAGCAGGAAGCCTCAGCTGTGCGTTCTTCCCTTGCGCAATCTGCTCCGGGGATACGTTCGCCCACACGGTCATCTGCTCTTCCCCGGAAGGATAGGGCGTCATTTCGCCGTCCGTCATGGTGT
>CAZACG010000114.1:0-3764 GCA_964483645.1 uncultured Oscillospiraceae bacterium
GCTTCGGCAAGCCCGGCAAGACGCTCATCGGCTCCGACAGCCATACTCCCACCGGCGGCGGCATCGGCATGCTCGCCTTCGGCGCGGGTGGACTGGATGTGGCGGTAGCCATGGGCGGCGGCGCATACTACATTACCATGCCCAAGATGTTCAAGGTGGAATTGACCGGAAAGCTTCAACCCTGCGTGACCGCCAAGGACGTCAGCCTTGAGCTTTTGCGCATCCTTTCCGTCAAGGGCGGCGTGGGCGCGATCATCGAATGGGGCGGCGAGGGTGTCCGGACGCTGACCGTACCCGAGCGCGCGACCATCACCAACATGGGCACGGAGCTCGGCGCAACCACCTCGATCTTCCCCTCCGACGAAACCACCCGCGCATTCCTCGCAGCGCAGGGGAGGGAAGCGGATTATGTTCCGCTGTCCGGCGACCCGGACGCCGTCTATGACCGCGTGATTGAAATCAATCTCTCCACACTCAAGCCCATGATTGCCTGTCCGCATAGTCCGGATCAGGTGGTCAGCGTGGAAAGCCTTGCGGGGACAAAGGTCGATCAGGTCTGCATCGGTTCGTGCACCAATTCCTCGCTCATGGATATGCTCAAGGTCGCCGCGATACTCAAAGGAAAGACCGTTTCGCCCAACGTCAGCCTTTCGATTTCTCCTGGCTCCAAGCAGGTGCTCTCCATGCTCGCCGACTGCGGCGCGCTGTCCGATATCCTCGCCAGCGGCGCGCGCCTGCTTGAATGCGCATGCGGCCCCTGCATCGGCATGGGCTTCTCCCCCAGCTCCGGCGGCGTAAGCCTGCGCACATTCAACCGCAACTTCCTCGGCCGAAGCGGCACCAAGGACGCGCAGGTTTATCTGGTCTCTCCGGAAACCGCCGTCGCCGCTGCACTCACCGGCTATATCACCGACCCGACCACGCTGGGCGCTGCGCCGGAGATCGTCATGCCGGAGCGCTTCAAGGTGGACGATTCCGCCGTGCTCGCGCCCGTCCCCGCGCACGAGGCGGCGCAGGCGCAGGTGCTGCGCGGCCCGAATATCAAGGAATTCCCCAAGAGCAGACCGTTTGAGAATTCCCTGTCCGCCAAGCTCGTGCTCAAGGTCGGCGACAATATCACCACCGACCATATCATGCCTGCCGGCGCAAAGATTCTTCCCTATCGCTCCAACATCCCGCGCCTGTCCGGCTTCTGCTTCGAAGTCTGCGACCCGACCTTCCCCGAGCGCGCCAAGGCAGCGGGCGACGGTGTGATCGTCGGCGGCAGTAATTATGGACAGGGCTCCTCGCGCGAACATGCCGCACTGGTGCCGATGTATCTGGGCGTGCGCTGCGTGATCGCCAAGAGCTTTGCGCGCATCCACGTCGCCAACCTGATCAACGCAGGTATCCTGCCGCTGACCTTCAAAAACGCCGAGGATTACGATTGCCTCGCGCAGGATGCGGAGCTTGAGTTCTCGGCGCTGCGGGAGGGCATGGAAAAGGGCGAAATCATCATGACCGATCATTCAACGGGCCGAAAATTCACGCTGGTATGCGACATGACCGAACGCCAGAGGGCCATTGTCTTGGCTGGCGGCCTGCTGAACTACACAAAGGAGAATAGCTGATGAGTGAATTGGAAACAAAGCTTGATCTGGCCTGCGAGAGCTTCCGCAAGCTGATACAGGAGCAACTGGCAAGAATCGACGGCATGAACGCGCAGAAGAAGGATTTTTCCAAAATGAAGACCGTGACCATCGGCGTGATCGAGGGCGACGGCATCGGCCCGACGATCGTCGCTCAGGCCGAGCGCGTGCTGCGCAAGCTGCTTGAGGATGAGCTTGCCTCGGGCAGTGTGGTCATCAAAAGGATCGAAGGACTGACGATTGAAAACCGTCTCGCTGTGGGCCGGACGGTGCCGGAGGACGTGCTGGCGCAGATCAAAGTCTGCGACGTGCTCCTCAAGGGACCGACGACCACGCCCATGGGCGGCAAGGTGGAAAGCGCAAACGTCACGCTACGCCGCGAGCTGGATCTTTACGCCAACGTGCGCCCGGTCTGCATTCCCGAAGAAGGCATCGACTGGATGTTCTATCGCGAGAATACAGAAGGCGAGTATGTGCTGGGCAGCCGCGGCGTGGAGCTGCCGGGCATGGCGATCGACTTCAAGGTGACGACCGATCCGGGCACAAAGCGCATTGCTCGTGCGGCGTTTGATTATGCGCGTCGGAACGGCAAAAAGCGCGTGTCCATCGTCACCAAGGCGAACATCATGAAAAAGACGGACGGTAAGTTTACAGTGCTGTGCCACGAAGTCGCCAAAGACTATCCGGAGATCGCCGTGGACGATTGGTACATTGACATCATGAGCGCCAATCTGGTCAACAAGCGCATCCGCAATCAGTTTGAAGTCATGGTGCTGCCCAACCTTTACGGCGACATCATCACCGATGAAGCTGCGCAGATTCAGGGCGGCGTCGGCACGGCGGGAAGCGCGAACATCGGCGATCAGTACGCGATGTTTGAAGCCATTCACGGCTCCGCGCCCCGCATGATCGAGGAGGGGCTGGGCGATTACGCCAACCCGGCGAGCATCATCAAGGCTGCGGCGATGCTCCTGCGCCATATCGGCAGAACGCAAGCGGCGCAAAGGCTTGAGGACGCGCTTGCCGCCTGTCAAACCGTGGTCACCGGAGACAGGAGCGGCGCAACCTGCGCGCAATATGCGCAGGATCTGATGGCGCTGCTGTAATCTGTGCTCGCTTCACGGCGTAAAACGACGCATAACCGCGTTTCAAAGCCCTCATCACCGAACATTTCACGAACAAAATATTCGATTCGTTCGAAATTTCCGAACATTTCGAGTCATTTGCCGAAATAAAATGGAGTTTTTCGCTTAAATATTCGGTTATTCTGTATATTGCCTTTTTCCCGCTGTCCGTTTATACTATAGGTATACGGCGATTCCTCGGTCGCGTCCGGGGTACCGTTGATGTCGGAATGACGCAGACAGTTGAACCTTCAAAAGAGTTTAGGAGGAATATTCAGATGGACAACCTGAAGCTTGTGTATACGGGCAAGACCAAGAATGTTTACGCGCTTGAAAACGGCAATTACCTGCTCAAGTTTAAGGACGATTGCACCGGCAAGGACGGCGTGTTCGATCCGGGCGAAAACTCCGTGGGTCTGACCATCGACGGCGTGGGCGATGTAAACCTGCGCATGTCCATCTACTTCTTTGAAAAGATCAACGCTGCGGGCATCAAGACGCATTTCGTCAGCGCGGATCTGGGCAACACCACCATGGAAGTGCTCGCCTGCAAGCCGTTTGGCAAAGGTCTTGAGGTAATCTGCCGTCACAAGGCGGTCGGCTCCTTTATCCGCCGCTATGGCGATTACATCGAGGCCGGCGCGGACCTGCCGGCCTATGTGGAGATGACCTTCAAGAACGACGCGTTGGGCGATCCGCTGGTGACCAAGGATGCGCTCGCCGCGCTGGGCGTGATGACCGAGGCGCAGTATGAAACCGTCAAGGAAATGACGCAGAAGATCACGCAGATCGTCGCGGACGATCTGAAGGAAAAGGGCATGGTGCTCTACGATATCAAGTTCGAATACGGCTACGACGCGAACGGAAACGTCATTCTCATTGACGAAATCGCATCCGGCAATATGCGCGTGTATAAGGATGGCGAATACATCGACCCGATGACGCTTTCCAAGCTCTTCTTCGCTGAATAAAACCAAACCGGGGTAGGCATGCTTCTGCCCCGGTTCTTCTT
>CAZACG010000114.1:3864-5516 GCA_964483645.1 uncultured Oscillospiraceae bacterium
AACCCCGCAGACGGAGGAAATCGACAATGGGCGGATTCTTTGGCGCGACGTCCAAGCGCAACTGCATGCTGGACGTCTTTTTCGGAACGGATTATCACTCGCATCTGGGCACGCGTAACGGCGGCATGGCCGCATGGGACAAGGAGCTCGGTATGCAGCGCGAGATTCATAATATTGCGAATTCGCCCTTCCGTACCAAGTTCGAGCATATTCTTGACAATATGAGCGGCACTGCGGCCATCGGCTGCATCAGCGATTCCGACCCGCAGCCGCTGCTGATTCGCTCGAACCTGGGAACCTACGCCATCAGCACCATCGGCGCGATCAACAACGCAGACGATCTGGTGAAGCAATACCTCTCCTTCAGCGGCGGTCACTTCAACGCCATGAGCGGAAGCCGCATCAACGCCAACGAGCTGATCGCCGCGATGATCGACCAGAAGAGCAGCTTCGCGGAGGGCATTCGCTTTGCGCAGAACGTAATCGACGGCTCGGCCTCCATCCTGATTCTCAAGGACGACGGCAGTCTCATCGCCGCGCGCGATCGTCTGGGCAGAACCCCGATCATTCTCGCACAGGACGAGGACGGTTACTGTGTAACCTTTGAATCCTTCGCCGCGATGAAGCTGGGCTATCAGGTGCTGCGGGATCTCGGCCCGGGCGAAATCGTTCAAATTACGCCCGACGGCGTGGAAACGCTTCAGCAGCCGGGCAAGGAAATGAAAATCTGCGCCTTCCTGTGGTCCTATTACGGCTATCCGACCTCGACCTATGAAGGACGGAATGTGGAGGTCATGCGCTGCCGCAACGGCGAGATCATGGCCAAGAGCGATCAGGAAAAGGGCGTGGCGCAGGATATCGACTATGTCTGCGGCGTACCCGATTCCGGCACGCCGCACGCCATCGGCTACGCTAACGCCAGCAGCAAGCCGTTTGCGCGTCCCTTTATCAAATATACGCCGACTTGGCCGCGCAGCTTCATGCCTGCCACCCAGCGCGAGCGCAACATGGTCGCCAAGATGAAGCAGATTCCCGTTCATGATCTAATTCAGGACAAGAAGCTTTTGTTTGTGGATGACAGCATTGTGCGCGGCACGCAGATGCGCGAAACGGTCGATTTCCTCTATGAGAACGGCGCCAAGGAGGTTCATATCCGCTCCGCCTGTCCGCCGATTCTCTACGGCTGCAAATACCTCAATTTCTCCCGCTCGACCTCGGATATGGATCTGCTCACCCGCACGGTGATCATGGAGCTGGAGGGCGAGGAAGGCATGCAGCATCTGGACGAATACGCGGACGGTACGACCGAGCGCGGGCAGAAAATGCGCGAGGTCATCTGTCAGAAGCTGCACTTTGCTTCGCTTGAATATCAATCCATCGAAGGCATCTTTGAATCCATTGGGCTGGAGCCCTGTAAGGTTTGTACCTATTGCTGGAACGGAAGGGGTTAATCAATCATGGCACACGAGAAATCAAATTCCGCGAGCTACGCCGCCGCCGGCGTGGATATCACTGCAGGCTATCGCGCCGTCGAACTGATGAAAAAGCATGTCGCCCGCACGCGCAACGAGGGCTGTCTGGATGATGTGGGCGGCTTTGGCGGCTGCTATGGTCTGCCCGTAGCGGGCATGGAGGAGCCCGTGCTCGTCTCC
>CAZACG010000115.1:0-5471 GCA_964483645.1 uncultured Oscillospiraceae bacterium
AGGTCACCAAGGGTGGCACCACGTTCCGCTTTGCGGTTCTGATGGTCATCGGTGATGGCAAGGGCCGCGTTGGTTGCGGCATCGGCAAGGCGACCGAAATTCCGGAAGCCGCCCGCAAGGCTGCCGAGGACGCGAAGAAGCATTTGGTGCACGTGAGCATGAAGGGCACCTCCATCCCGCACGAAGCCATCGGTCGCTTTGGCACCGGTGAAGTCGTGCTGATGCCTGCCCCGGAAGGCACCGGCGTTATCGCCGGCGGTCCGGCTCGTGCTGTGCTTGAGCTGTGCGGCGTGAAGGACATCCGCACCAAGAGCTACGGCTCCAACAATCCGATTAACATGGTGAAGGCGACCATCGAGGGTCTGGCTTCTCTGCGCAGCGCCGAAGAAGTGGCGAAGATGCGCGGCAAGACCGTCGAAGAGCTGCTCGGCTGAGAAGGAGGAAAGAGACTATGAAGGTACAGGTTACGCTTGTGAAGTCTCCGGTCTCCAGCAAGCCCAACCACATCAAAATCGTGAAGGCGCTGGGCCTGCACAAGATCCGCTCCACCAAGGTGTTTGAGGACACGCCGTCCATCCGCGGCATGATCTTCAAGGTTAAGCATCTGGTGTCTGTGGTCGAAATCAGCGACTAAGGAGGATTCACCATGAAGCTGAATGAGCTGAAGCCCGCTGAGGGCTCCACGACTGCCGCGCGCCGTCTCGGTCGCGGTACCGGCTCCGGCCTGGGCAAGACGTCCGGCAAGGGCCACAAGGGCGCTAAGGCCCGCTCCGGCGGCGGCAAGCGCCCGGGCTTTGAGGGCGGCCAGATGCCGCTGACCCGCCAGCTGCCCAAGCGTGGTTTTACCAACATTTTTGCTAAGGAATATGCGACCGTGAATGTCGGCGATCTCGAAGTCTTCGAGAACGGCACCGAGGTCACCGTCGCGCTGCTTCTGGAGAAGAAGATCGTCCGCAAGGAGCTGGACGGTCTGAAGATCCTGGGCGGCGGCGAGCTGACCAAGAAGCTGACGGTGAAAGCTGTCAAGTTCACCGGTTCTGCGAAGGAGAAGATCGAGGCTGTCGGTGGCACTGCCGAGGTGATCTGATATGCTGGAAAAGATGAAGAATGCCTGGCGCATTCCGGAGCTCCGCAAGAAGATCGTTTACACCCTGGGCATGCTGCTGATGTACCGCGTGCTGAGCTGCATCCCGGTTCCGGGCATGAATCTCTCCGCGGTGGCTGACGCTGTCGGTCAGTTCTCGATTCTTGAGTTCATGAACATGATGACCGGTGGATCTTTCTCCCAGATGAGCATCATGGCGATGGGCATCACTCCGTACATCAACTCCAGCATTATTCTTCAGCTGCTGACCGTTGCGATTCCTTCCTTGGAGAAGCTTTCCAAGGAAGGCCCGGAAGGCCGCAAGAAGATCCAGGAGTGGACTCGCTACCTGACGGTTGCGCTCGCGTTCATTCAGGCTGTCGGCCTGGTCTTCGCGATGCGTGCGACTGCGAAGGGCGGTCTGTGGTATCTGGTGATTGGTCTGTCCATGGCGGCCGGCACCGCGCTGGCGATGTGGATCGGTGAGCGTATCACCGAGAACGGCATCGGCAACGGTGTGTCTCTGCTGATTATGGCCGGTATCGTCTCCAATATCTTCAACTGGGCGACCTCCGCCGTCGGTGGCATGATCAACGGCACCGTGGGTATCCTTGCGGTGGCTGCGATTCTGGTGATGATGGTGATCATGATTGTCGCGATCACCTACGTGGACATGGGCGAGCGCCGCATCCCGGTTCAGTATGCCAAGCGCATGGTGGGCCGCAAGATGTACGGCGGTCAGTCCACCCACATCCCCATGAAGCTTAACTCCACCGGCGTTATGCCGCTGATCTTCGGTTTCGCGATTCTGCAGTTCCCTGCGACGATCTTCGCGTTCTTCCCGACGAGCGGCATCAACCAGTGGTGGGCCGGCTTCCAGAGCGGCATCTGGTATCAGGTGGTTCTGGCCGTGCTCATCATCGCCTTTACCTACTTCTATACCAGCATCACGTTCAATCCGATTGATATCAGCAAGAACATGCAGCAGAACGGCGGCCTGATTCCGGGCATCCGTCAGGGCCGCGCGACGACCGAATACCTCTCCAAGGTATCCAGCCGTCTGACCCTGTTCAGCGCGCTGTTCCTGGCTGTTCTGGCGACCATCCCGACCATGCTGACCCGGATCATCGGCATTCAGGCGCCGTTCGCGGCGAGCTCCGTTCTGATCGCGGTTTCTGTCGGCATCGAGACGATCCGTCAGATCGAGGCGCAGATGGTTATGCGCCATCACAAGGGCTTCCTGGGCTAATCCAAGGACTAGCATGAGGTGTCCATCATGAATGTGATTTTCCTCGGCCCGCCCGGTGCGGGCAAGGGAACTCAAGCCGTTCGCGTGTGCGAACGGCTTGGGATTCCTCAGATTTCTACGGGCGACATTCTTCGCCGCGCGATTAAGAACCAGACGGCGACCGGTCTTGCTGCCAAGTCCTACATCGACAAGGGCGAGCTTGTGCCGGACAGCGTTGTCATTGACATCGTGCGCGAGAGGCTCGCGTCCGAGGACTGCAAGAACGGCTACCTGCTCGACGGATTTCCGCGCACGGTGCCGCAGGCCGAGGCGCTTGCCGGGTTCGCCGACATCGACGCAGTCATCGACATTGAGGTCAGCGACGAGAAGCTGACGGAGCGTCTTTCCGGACGCCGCGTCTGCCTCGCCTGCGGCGGCAGCTATCACGTTAGCACCCTGAATGGGGCGACGACGTGTGCAAAGTGCGGCGAAAAGCTGATTCAGCGCGAGGATGACAGGGCAGAGACGGTGCTCAGCCGCCTCGCCGTGTATCACGCGCAGACGGCCCCGCTGATT
The DNA here is from genome assembly GCA_964483645.1 of uncultured Oscillospiraceae bacterium. Lineage (GTDB taxonomy): Bacteria > Bacillota > Clostridia > Christensenellales > Aristaeellaceae > Ventricola. Next base: position 2,889 of record CAZACG010000115.1, read on the forward strand.
GACTTCTATGCGCAGCGCGGATTGCTGAAGGCGGTCGACGGTGCGCAGCCGATGGACGAATGCTACGGCGCTATCATGAGCGCTCTGGGTGAGAAGAAATGATTACGATCAAGAACTCCGCACAGATCGCTAAAATGCGTGAGGCGGGAGCGATGCTCCACGACGTGCTCACGCAGGTTAAGGGAATGATTGAGCCCGGTGTGACCACCAAGGAGATCGACCATTTTGCGGAGAAGCTCATTCGGTCATACGGGGCGATCCCTTCCTTCCTGAACTACGAAGGATATCCGGCCTCAATCTGTGCGTCGATTGACAGTCAGGTTGTGCATGGAATCCCATCCAAAAACGTTGTGCTGAAGGAGGGTCAGATCCTGTCTGTGGACTGCGGTCTGATTCTGGACGGGTGGCAGTCCGACAGCGCCTTTACGGTCGGCGTCGGTAAAATATCCGAGGAAGCACAGCGGCTCATCGACGTCACCGAGGAAAGCTTCTTCGCGGCCATGGAAGTGGCGCGCGAGGGGAACCGGATCAGTGATATCGGACATGCCGTGCAGCAGTATGTAGAAAGCCGAGGCTTTGCTACGGTGCGCGCGCTGTGCGGACACGGAATCGGACGGGAGATGCACGAGGATCCCAGCGTGCCGAACTACGGCATTCCGGGGCACGGGATTCGTCTTCGCCGCGGCATGACCATTGCGGTCGAGCCGATGATTACGGCGGGCGGCTACCGCGTCAAGACGCTATCGGATGGCTGGACGGTCGTGACGACCGACGGCAGCCTCGCTGCTCACTACGAACACACTATCGCGATTACCGATGGTGAGCCCGAGCTGCTTTCTCTGCCGGGCTATCGCAAGGAGGAGAAGCGATGAGCTCGTTTCCCATGGAGGTAGGACGCGTGGTCTTTTCCAAGGCGGGCCGCGATCAGGGACACTATTTCGTGATCGTGGACGTGATTGACGAGGACTATGTGGCCATTGCAAACGGTTGTCAGCGAAAGGTAGACAATCCCAAAAAGAAGAAGATCAAGCATCTGGTGGCTAAACCTGAGGTTCTGGAAGAAATTCAGGAAAAAATTTTTGCAAAAAAGAGGATTTTTGACTCTGAAGTGCGAAATAAACTGGATGCAGTCGGCTATCAAGAGGCATTGCTGCCGCGTAAGGAGGGTTAATATTGCCCAAGAGCGACAATATCGAGGTTGAAGGCGTCGTCGTCGAAGCGCTACCCAACGCGAATTTCCGCGTGGAGGTGGCCGGCGGGCATAAGGTCATGGCTCAGATCTCCGGTAAGATTCGTATGAATTTTATCCGCATCTATCCCGGAGACAAGGTCAAAGTCGAGATTTCTCCCTATGATCTGACCAGGGGTCGCATCACCTGGCGCAGCAAGGGTTGAGAAAACAAACCGGCAGCTGCCGGTGGCATTATCGAGGAGGAACGGACAAATGAAGGTAAGACCGTCTGTCAAGCCTATCTGTGAAAAGTGCAAGATCATCAAGCGCAAAGGCCGTATCATGGTCATCTGCGAGAACCCCAAGCACAAGCAGAAGCAGGGCTAATCCGCTTTTTGAGAGCACTTATAGAATGATTCGGAGGTAAAACCATGGCACGTATTTCTGGCGTTGACCTGCCTCGTGAGAAGCGGGTCGAAATCGGACTGACGTACATCTTCGGCATCGGCCTGAAGACTTCCCAGGATATCCTGGCCAATACCGGCGTCAATCCGGACACCCGCGTGAAGGATCTCACCGAGCAGGACGTCAACAAGATCCGTGAGTATATTGAGCACAACCTGAAGGTTGAGGGCGATCTTCGCCGCGACGTCAGCCTGGACATCAAGCGCCTGATGGAAATCGGCTGCTACCGTGGCGTGCGTCATCGCAAGGGCCTGCCTGTTCGCGGCCAGAACACCAAGCAGAACGCTCGTACCCGCAAGGGCCCGAAGAAGACCATCGCCGGCAAGAAAAAGGCCGGAAGATAAGAGGAGTGATTGACAATGGCACCTAAGCAGAAGCTGAAGAAAGTCGTCCGCAAGCGCCGCGAGCGCAAGGTCGTGGAGCGCGGTGCTGCGCACATCCGCTCCTCCTTCAACAACACCATCGTTACCCTGACCGATACGCAGGGCAACGCGCTGAGCTGGGCCTCTGCCGGCGGCCTTGGCTTCCGCGGCAGCAAGAAGTCCACGCCGTTCGCCGCGCAGACCGCTGCCGAGACCGCTGCCAAGGCGGCCATGGAGCACGGCCTGAAGACCGTCGAAGTGTACGTCAAGGGTCCGGGTTCCGGACGCGAGGCTGCGATCCGCTCCCTGCAGGCTGCGGGTCTTGAGGTCAACATGATCAAGGACGTGACGCCGATCCCGCACAACGGATGCCGTCCGCCCAAGCGCCGTCGCGTGTAAGGTTTTGTAAGGAGGACTACAGGAAATGGCTAACAATAAGGAGCCGATCGCCAAGAAGTGCCGGAGCCTTGATATTTCTCCGGCCGTCATGGGCTATGGCAATAAGAAGTCTACTCGCAATCCGGGCGGCAACAAGCGCAAGAAGGTTTCCGAGTACGGCACCCAGCTGAAGGAAAAGCAGAAGGT
>CAZACG010000116.1:0-5428 GCA_964483645.1 uncultured Oscillospiraceae bacterium
GACAATCTGCGCAAGCTGCTCGCTTCGCTATGCGACCGCTACTTTTATGCCCACTACGAGCTGGTTGTCGTGGATAATGCGTCCATGGACGGCACACTCGCCTTTCTGGAAGAGCAGAAGGCGCATTTTGAGATGACGGTTATCCGAAACGAAGACAACGAAAGCTTTTCCCATGCCAACAATCAGGGCGCTCAAGCCGCCAAAGGCGAATACCTGCTCTTCCTCAATAACGATATAGAGGTCACGGACGGCTGGCTTGACGAATTGCTGATGTGCGCGCTTGATCATCCCGACGCAGGCGCTGTCGGCGCAAAGCTTTTGTATCCCGAAATCCCGGAGGATTCGATCAATGCAGGTCATTCCTTCTATACCCAGCATACGGGCATCGCTTTCCGCGCTTCCGAATTTAACGGTCAAACCTTTGTGCGTCCGTACAATCGCTGCCTGCAAGAAGCCTTTACCGGCGGGGAGGACGGACAGACACGCCGTATCGCCGCCGTTACCGCAGCCTGCCTATTGATGAAAAGGAACGTTTTTGACGCAATCGGCGGCTTTGAAGAATGTTATATCTATGGGTATGAGGATGTGGATCTTTGTCTGAAGGCGTATCGCGGCGGCTATCACAATTACTACTGTCCTTCGGCGCTGCTCTTTCACTATGAATTCGGAACGCAGAGCACATCCCGCCATGACGAGGTCATCAAGCGCAGAACAAACAACATTCGCTGCTTCCGCGCGCGCTGGAACGATGTGCTGACCTCCGAGCTTTTTGCCGACAAGCTCTCCGGCGCATGCCTGTTTTCCGAAGCTCCGCTGACCGTCGCCTTCGCTGTCACAGAAGCGCACGCCGCCGCCACGGCCGGCGATTACTTTACCGCCATGGAGCTGGCCACCGCGCTTGAAAAGCGCGGCTGCCGCATCCAATATCTCTGTCGAACGAGCGGAGCGGACTGGTATCACGTCGGCGAGCACGTAGACGTGCTCATTTCCATGCTCGATAGCTATGATCTCTCGCAAATCCGCGGCGCTTCGCCCGCGCTGCTGACCATCGCATGGGCACGCAACTGGTTTACACGCTGGTGTAAGAACCCATCCATCCGCGCATACGATATCCTCCTCGCCTCCAGCGAAACGGCCTGTGCATATATGCAAAAGATGACAGGACGCGAAACTTCCCTCTTTCCCATCGCCACAAACGCAGATCGCTTCCTCAGCGTCATGTGCGCGCAAGAAGATGACGAGATGCGCGCGCGTTTTGAAAGCGATTATGTCTTCACCGGCAGTTATTGGAACAGCGAGCGACAGATCACGGACGCCCTGCACCCGGACGAGCTCCCCTACCGCTTCCGCGTCTTCGGCAAAAACTGGGAAAGCGTGCCCGCGTTTGCGCACTATTCCGGCGGCTTTATCCGTTACGACGAAATTCCCTACGCTTATAAATACACGAAGATCGTCGTGGACGATGCAAATGCGGCGACTTCCGGCTTCGGCTCGGTCAACAGCCGCGTATTCGATGCGCTAGCCAGCGGTCGGCTTGTGCTGACCAACGGCGTCAAGGGGGCGCAGGAGACATTTCACGGCATGCTCCCCTGTTTTGAGAACGCCGAATCGTTTTCCCGCCTGCTGACGCAGTACATGGAGGACGAAGCGCTTCGAAGCAAAACCGTGCAGAAGCTTCAGCGCTTTGTGCTGGAAAACCACACCTATGAGGTGCGCGCCGACGCGCTGCTGGGGATGCTCGGTGCGCGAATGACCATTCGCGAAAAGCATATCGCCATTCTCGCGCCCGTACCCAAATGGGAACAGGCAGAGCAATGGGGCGATTATCACTTTGCCGTTGCGATGAAAAAATGCTTCGAGACGCGTGGCTATACTGCCGAGATTCGCATCCTGCCCGAATGGGATCGGCCGTTCAACGGTCGCACGGTCATCGTGCTGCGCGGCCTGAACGCCTATCAGCCCCGGCCTCAGCATATCAACATCATGTGGAATATCTCTCACCCGGACGACGTACCCGTCGAGGAGTATAATCAGTACGATATGGTATATGTCGCCTCCGATGCATGGGCTCAAAAGCTGTCCTCGGAGCTCACCACGCGCGTGGAGCCCCTGCTCCAATGTTGCGACCCGGACGTTTTTGCGCCCGGCCCAGAAGGCGATACGCATTATGAGCTGCTCTTTGTGGGCAACTCGCGCAAGGTATTCCGCAGAATCCTCCGCGATTTGCTGCCCACGCCGTATGACCTCTCCGTTTATGGCACACACTGGCGGGGTTTGATTCCGAGTAGCTACATCAAAGGGCAAAACATTCCTAACTGCGTCCTTTCACAGACTTACCGCTCCTGCGACATTCTCCTCAACGATCACTGGGACGACATGCGCGACAAAGGCTTCATATCCAACCGCCTCTTCGACGGCTTAGCCAGTGGCGCATTCATCATTACAGACAAGGTCAAGGGGCTTGATGAAGTGCTCCCCGGCTGCGTAGTCGCCTACAGCGACCGTGAGGATCTGAAACAAAAGGTCCAGTACTATATGGGGCATCCGGAAGAGCGGCGCGAAATCGCCGCGCGCGGACAGGAAATCGTGCGCAGCGAGCATACATTCATGAGCCGGGTTTCGCGCATGATTGCATTCATCGAAGGCCAACGTGAGGAGGCGAGATAACGCCATGCTTTCCAAAGTCATCACAACACTCAAAAAGCACAGCTTCCTGTTTGAAATGCTGGTCAGACGCGATTTTAAGCAGAAATACAAGCGTACCGTGCTGGGCATGGCGTGGAGCGTTCTCTCTCCCCTGCTGCAGCTGCTGGTGATGCGACTCGTCTTCACACATTTCTTTGGCCGCAGCACGCCGCATTATACCACCTATCTCTTCGCAGGCAACGTGATTTTCTCCTACTTTCGTGAGGCCACCACAGGGGGCATGAACGCGCTCATCCAAAATGCGCATATCTTTACCAAGATCAACGTGCCCAAGTATATCTTCCTGCTTTCCAAAAACGTCTCGGCGTTCATTAACTTCGCGCTGACGCTGCTGGTATTCTTCCTTTTCGCCGCGCTGGACGGCGTAACGTTCTCTTGGAAATTCGCCGCATTGATCTATCCTGTGCTGTGTCTGATGCTGCTGTGCATCGGCGTTGGGCTGGTGCTTTCCGCGCTGTATGTCTTTTTCAGAGACGTTCAATACCTATACGATATCTTCACGATGCTGCTGATGTATCTATCCGCCATCTTCTATACGGTGGACAGCTATTCGCCGTTCGTGCAGAATCTCTTTTTGCTCAATCCGGTCTACTGCGTCATCAAGTATGTGCGCATGGTGGTGCTGGAACAGATCATTCCTCCGGCATCGCTGCATGCGCTGCTGCTGCTCTACGCATCCCTCGCGCTCCTCGTCGGCGGACTGATGTACAAAAAGAAGAATCATACCTTTCTGTATTACGTATAAGCGTGCCAATCCCGCACGCTGTCTCAAAGGGGGCTTTTCGCGTTGATCATCAAGCTGGACGGCGTCTCCATCCGCTATATCACAGGCGATTTTAAGGAGATCGGCTTCAAAGAATACATCTTGCGCAGGCTGACAGGAAATTTCAAAATCAATGAGTTTTGGGCCGACAAAGACATCACCTTCAGTCTTGAACGTGGCGATATGCTGGGCATCATCGGCTCAAACGGCGCGGGCAAATCAACGCTTTTGAAAGCCATTTCCGGCATCATGATCCCCACCCAGGGCCGCATCGAAGTCAACGGCAGCGTCGCCGCCCTTCTTGAGCTCACCTCCGGCTTCGACGCGGATTTAACCGTGCGCGAAAACACTTATCTGCGCGGCGCGCTGCTTGGCTACACCAAGAGCTTCATGAACGCCATGTATGCTCAGATCATCGCCTTTGCAGAGCTGGAAGATTTTCAGGACAGACCCTTCAAGCAGCTTTCCAGCGGCATGAAATCGCGGCTTGCCTTCTCCATTGCCTGCCTGGTTCATCCGGATATTCTGATTCTGGACGAGGTGCTCTCCGTCGGCGACGGTGCATTCAAACAAAAAAGCGGAGACAAGATCCGTGAGATCCTCTCCGACGGTGTAACCGGGATTCTTGTCTCGCATTCCATGGGACAGGTGCGCGAGCTGTGCAACAAGGTGCTCTGGCTGGATCACGGTCGTCAAATCGCCTTCGGCGAAACCGCGCCCATTGTCGATCAATACGAAGCCTTTCTGCAAAAAAAGATTCCGCTTCCCAATCCTATGGAATAAGCCTGTCTTGCCCATTGTCCGAGGGAAGGCGCAAGACGCTTAAACAACGCTATGGAAAACCAAATGCCATCAACCGTCTCTGCCGAATTTCGATGGAGCGGATTGCCTAACTGATTCGAACACACGGCTTTTGTATATACGGGAACGCCTTTCACAGAAGGATTGTCCGGAACAAAGCCGCTTCTTTTTACACAGTTTGTTGCACATATTCTTCAATTCATCTTGAACTTATCAGAGAATTCATGCTATAATACCAGCATTCAAACATCATTTCAAAGCATCGTTTTCATGACACTTTGTCACCTTATATATAAAAAAGAGGCGTTTATATGATTGGATTAGGCACCATGATCAACGCAGCGCTCGTGCTCCTTGGCGGCATGCTCGGTTTCATGTTTGGCAAAGCGCTCAAGGACAGCTATCAGGACATCATGGTGAAGGGGTGCGGTCTAAGCACACTCTTCATCGGCGCATCCGGCGCGTTGAAGTACATGTTTACGATCTCCAACGGCGCGCTCTCCACGAACGGCGAGCTGCCGCTTGTGATTTCGCTCTGTCTTGGCGGGCTCATCGGCGAGATTTTGAATATCGAAGACAATATCCAGCGCTTCGGCGAATGGCTCAAGGTCAAAAGCCAATCCGAACGCGACCCTCTGTTCATTGACGGTTTTACCTCCGCTTCTTTTACCATCTGCATCGGCGCAATGGCGATTATCGGCCCTATCAACGATGCGCTCTACCACGACTATGCTCTGTTGATCACAAAGGGCATCCTCGATTGCATCATCGTCATGGCGCTGACCGCTTCAATGGGCAAGGGCGCCGTCTTCTCCGTGCTTCCTCTGGCTCTCTGGCAGGGCGCGATGACGCTACTGGCCAAGCTCATTGCTCCGCTCATGACCGAAGCTGCCCTTGCCGTTCTTTCCATGGTTGGCAATGTTCTGGTTTTCAGCGTCGGCGTCAATCTGCTCTTTGGCAAAAAGATCAAGGTCGCCAACTATCTGCCCGCATTGGTGATCGCCGTGGTGTGGGCGCTCATATCCAAATAATCGATGTTGATCGAACAAGTGCGTTATTTCCCCTACGACAAAAAAACTCATTTTCCCTCTTGCTTTTTTCCGGCATTGTGGTATAATGTCTTTTGTTCGGGGCATTAGCACAGTTGGTAGCGCGCTA
>CAZACG010000117.1:0-5401 GCA_964483645.1 uncultured Oscillospiraceae bacterium
GTCAGGAAGGAGTGTTTGAAACATGGCACAGGTTCAGTATCAGGCGGTTGGCCGTCGCAAAAAGGCCATTGCTCGTGTTCGCCTCATTCCGGGCGAAGGCAAGATCGTAATCAACGGTCGTGAGCTCGATAACTATTTCGGTCTGGAGACCCTTAAGATGACCGTGCGTCAGCCGCTCGCGCTGACCGCGCTCGAGGGCCGCTATGACGTTCTCGTCAATGTCTACGGCGGCGGTCTGGCCGGCCAGGCTGGCGCGATCCGTCACGGCATTTCCCGCGCTCTGATCAAGGCTGATCCGGAGCTGCGTCCGGCTGTGAAGAAGGCTGGCTTCCTCACGCGCGATCCGCGTATGAAGGAACGTAAGAAGTACGGCCTCAAGGCAGCTCGCCGCGCGCCGCAGTTCTCCAAGCGCTAATCCGCTTAACGAGTCGAGGAGGCGAAAGTACATGGCGATTCTTAACGGTATTGTCACCGTGCTTCTGGTGATCACCGCTCTGATTCTCATCGTTACCGTTCTGCTGCAGCCGGGCGAATCTAACGGTCTGGGTGCGATTGCTGGCGGCGCTGAGACGTTCTTCGGCAAGAACAAGGCGAAGACGATGGAAGGCAAGCTTGCGCTTGCGACGAAGGTTTCCGCTGGCGTGTTTATCGTCTGCGCTCTGGTCGTCGCGGTTATCGGCTAAGAAAGATAGACAAAGAGGCTGAAGCAGATTTGCTTTGGCCTCTTTTTCTGCACCTATCCTATGCAAATGCTTGCGTGCTTTGCGCCATAATACAAAACAAAAAACGTCTCCGGAGTTGATAAACATGAAGAAAGTCTCAAACCGTACAGGAAAAAAGAATAATCGGCATAAGGGCGGCGCGACAAAGCAGATCTCTTGCGCACGCTATGCAAGGAGCATTTCCCTAGATGAGCTGATGGGCAAGGGCGGCCTGAAAAAACGCGAGCCGAAGCAGGCGCTGGAGCTTACGGTTCTGGGGCTGCGTCATGGAAGAATCTGCATGGAAGCGGAGGACGGTATGCAGTATGTCTGCTCGCGCGAAAATGCGCGTGGCGCGCTCTTCGGTGATCGGGTGTCGGCTGTGCCTGTTGATGGAGATCGAGTTCTTGTTCGTCGTGTTTTGCTGCATGCGCATGAACACATTGTTGGCGTTCTTCGCGTGCGCAAGAACGGCCGCTTGATTGAGCCGCTTGAGCGGCATTTACCTTCGTCCATCGAGGTGGAAGGAGAGGGCGGCGCTGCAAAGGATGGCGATATCGTCAGGACGCGCGTTACGCAATGGGCGGACAGGGGAGAACTTCTTGTTTGCGTCGAGGAGGTCATCGGTAGCTTTACGCAGGCAACGCATGCGCTGGACGGCTTGATAGCAGCCCGTCATCTGCGCACGGACTTTCCGGAAAACGTGCTGCGCGAGGCGGCGGCTCTGCCTTCGGCGCGGCTTGAGGATGATCCGGATCGTGTTGATTTGCGAGGCCTTTTATCCTTTACCATCGACGGCAGAGATGCGAAGGACTTTGATGACGCCATCAGCCTTGAGAGGCTGGATAACGGGCATTTCCGACTTGGCGTACACATTGCGGACGTTGGTTATTACGTTCGCGAAGGTTCTGTGCTTGACAAAGAAGCTTTTTTACGCGGCACGAGCGTCTATTTCCCGGGACGCGTGCTGCCGATGCTGCCCGAGCGGATTTCCAATGGCGTATGCTCGCTGCGTCCGAATGAGGACAAATTCACGCTCAGCGCGATGATGGACATTACGCCGCAGGGCGAGGTGGCGCAAATGCATTTGCTGCGCTCGATCACTTGTTCAAACGCAAGGCTCGTCTATGACGATGTGAATGCGCTTTTTAACGGGGATTCTAACCGAAAGGAAAGGCTGTCCGGCGTTGAAGATGCGCTGCTTGACATGCGTGCGCTTTCTCGCTTGCTCAGGGAAAGGCGACAGGCGCAGGGAAGCATCGACTTTGACACGGATGAACCGCAGTTTGTGCTTGACGAGCGTGGAGAACCCGTGGAGATTCTCAAGCGTCCGCGCGGTGAAGCGGAGATGATGATCGAGGATTTTATGCTTGCCGCCAATCAAGCCGTTGCGCGCTTGGCGAAGGAGAGAAAAATGGCGCTGCTCTATCGCGTGCATGAGCGGCCCGATCCGGAGAAACTTCAAATCTTTAAGGATTTCCTGAATGGAATCGGCGTGGACGGACGGCGGTTGACGCGCCATGCGAAGCCGGGGGATATCCGCGCAATTCTGGAAGCGACGCGAGAACGCGAGGAATTCGGCGTGATCTCAACGCTGGCGCTGCGCAGCATGCAGAAGGCGCGCTATGATGTGAATCCGCTGGGACACTACGGCCTTGCGATGCAGGATTATTGCCATTTTACCTCGCCGATTCGTCGATATCCCGATCTTGTGGTCAGCCGTGCGCTGACGGCAATGCTGACGGGAAAGCGCGTAACGCTCAAGGGTGAGGCGCTTGAGGATGCGGCGATTCGCGCGTCGGATTGCGAGCGTGCGGCTGTGGAGGCCGAGCGCGCTGCGCAGAAGTTGATGATGGCGAGATTCATGGCCTCCCATGTGGGCGAAGTGTTTTCGGGAACTGTCAGCGGTGTGAGCGAATGGGGCGTATATGTCGCGCTGACCAATGGCGCGGAGGGATTCATCCATGTGCGGACGTTGGAAGACTGGTTTGCATATGACGAGCGAAGAATGACGCTGCGCGGCGAACGTACCGGGGCAGTCTTTTCTCTCGGGCAGACGCTGGAGGTGCGGGTGGAGGATGTTGATTTGACCGGCTGCTCTGTCAATCTGGCGTTGACCGCTTCGCTCAGAACGCCTAAACGGGAAAAATCCGAGCGCAAGAAGGAACGCGCGCGCATGCGTGCGTTTTCGCGATGATGCTGTGTAAAAACGGAAAATCCGCGCTGTATGTATTGGAAATGAGGAAAAACCGCAGAAAATAAACTTGCGAACAATCGCGTAGGCTGATATACTTATGATTAGCGAGCATTTGCTCATTCGAGAAGAGGAGCGAAAGGGAATGGCATACAAATCAAGGGTTTCTGAGGCTGTGGTGCGCAGACTCCCTATGTACTATCGGCATTTGAGGGAGCTTGAAAAGGCGGGCGTCGTGCGCATTTCCTCCCAAGAACTGGGCGAGCGGATGAATCTGACGGCTTCTCAAATCAGGCAGGATATCAACTGCTTTGGAGGCTTCGGACAGCAGGGCTATGGTTACCAGGTGTCCAATCTCAAGCTGCGTATTGGCGAGATCCTGGGCTTGAATCATCAGTATCATGTGATTATCGTGGGCGCGGGCAATATTGGTCGCGCGGTGGCGAATTATGCCGGCTTTGCCAAGGAAGGCTTTAACGTGCAGGCGATGTTCGACGCTTCGCCGGCGCTGGTCGGCGTGGATGTACACGGGATCCTGGTGCAGCCGATTGAAAAGCTGGACGGATGGCTTGCTGCGCATCAGGTGGATATTGCCGTGCTGGCGGTGCCGGCTTCCTGCGCGCAGGAGACAACGGATCAGCTTGTGCGCGGCGGCGTTCGTGCCGTGTGGAATTTTTCTCCGGTGGATCTTGCGTTGCCCGCGGGTGTTGCGGTCAACAATGTGCATCTGTCCGACAGTCTGCACATTTTATCCTATCGTATGAACGAGAAGGAGCTGTTTAAGACGCTGGACGCGCAGCGACAGCCTTAAGCTCAGCGCCTTGAAGACCTGAATCCCCATCGGGGGAGAACGAGGAGAGGATTATCGCTTTGAATCGCCATGACAGAGCGCGCAAAAGCAGGCGCGCAAGGCATGCAAAAGAGGAAAGAGGGCTGTTCCCGGTCTGGACGCTGATTGTGATACTCGGCTGCATTCTTTTATGGTTATGCGGAGCGAAAATGTATCAGGATCAGATAGCGGCGTATGAATCATATGCCGCTATGAGCCGCGCCGCCGCGCAGCAGACCTTTTTTCCGGGCGTGACGGTGGATGGCATGGATCTGGGCGGCATGACGCAGGAGGAAGCGAAGAGTCTCTTTGCGGGCAGACAGCAGGAGACAGCCGCTGCGTTCTCTCTGGTGGTGGCCTCCGGCGACAAGCGCTGGCGTATTACCTCCAATGAGGTGCCTATGACGTTTAACGTCGATGAGGTGCTTGCTCGTGCATACGCCATAGGACATAGCGGTACGCTTGAGGAGCGTTATGCGCAGATTGAGCAGGCCGGAACGCAGGGCGTCAGCTTGACGACCGGTTATTTCTATGACCGCAGTGCTGTACGCGGTCTGGTGAATATTATTGCGGACAGCCTTGACGAGGAGCCTGTGGACGCGGCGCTGGATGCGTTTGACGTCAATCGGCGCACCTTCACTTTTACCGACGCTCAAAAGGGATACAGCGTGCAGCGCGATGTGCTGGAGGCGGATATTCTGGCTGCGCTGGACGCCCATGCGTATGACCGTATCATTCATGTGCCGGGCAGCGAAACGGAAGCCTCCGTTACGCGCGCGCAGCTGGAAGGGATGTTTGGAAGGATTTCTTCCTTTACGACGAAGACCACCAAGGACAACGATAGAAACACGAATATCGCGATTTCCGCGTCCGCGCTCAACGGGCGCATGGTCGCGCCGGGCGAAACGCTGTCCTTTAACGAATGCACGGGTCAGCGCACGGGCGAAAAGGGATATCGTGAGGCGGGCGCGATTGCGGGCGGCGTTCTGGTGGATGACACGGGCGGCGGCGTTTGCCAAACCTCCTCCACGCTCTTTAACGCCGTGGCGCGTGCGGATTTGGAGATCGTCAAGCGCAGCGCGCATTCGTGGCCTTCTTCCTACGTCAACAAGGGTGAGGACGCGACGGTTAATTGGCCCTCGCTTGATTTCGTGTTCAGGAATAACGGCAATTATCCCGTGTTCGTTGTGGCTTGGTATGAAAACCAAGAGGTGACGGTGGAGATTTACGGTCAGCTTTTGGCGCAGGGGCAAACGGTGGATCTGTATTCCGAGGTGGTTAAGACGATCAAGCCCTCGGATGACGTTCTTTACACGCTGGATGAAACGCTGCCTAAGGGGACGCGCAAGGCCGGAAGAAAGAAGCGCACCGGCTACGTGGTGGACACCTACAAGGTCTATCAGGACGCGGAGGGAAACGAGATCAGCCGTCAGAAGCTCTGGACGACCAATTACCCTGCTTCTCAGAATGAGATTCTGTATAACTGATACGAGGTCCATATGAAAAAAGGCGACATGCGCCGCCAAGAATTGTTGCTGGCGGCGGAGAAGCTCTTTTATACAAAGGGATACGAAAAAACGTCGGTGCAGGATATCCTGACCGAAATGAATTATTCCAAGGGTGGTTTTTATCATCACTTTGACAGCAAGCTATCCGTATTGCAGGCGATCTGCGAAA
>CAZACG010000118.1:0-5349 GCA_964483645.1 uncultured Oscillospiraceae bacterium
CTCTAACCAACTGAGCTATATCCACCATATAATCTTGTCGTAAGCGAAAGGTGTCTTAAAGAGATGGCGCGCCTGAAGGGATTCGAACCCCTGGCCCACGGCTTAGAAGGCCGTTGCTCTATCCAACTGAGCTACAGGCGCATGGTTTTCACACTTTAGGCGTTGCGGCATTCCCGCTGACGAAAATAGATTATACGGTATTGTCCCCCATTTGTCAATAGGTTGGAAGACATTTTTTTATTTTTTTATTTTTCTTTATTTCAGCGTTACGTCTTGCGTGCGCACACGTCCGTTATCAATCATCAAAAGACTTGCTCGCGCTGCGCCGCCGCGGCAGCCGTTGCCTGCGGAGCCGGGGTTGAGCACCAGCAGACCGTTGACCACATCGCAGTACGGCTTATGTGTATGACCAAAGAGCGCAATGTCCGCGCCTTGTTCCTGCGCAGCATACGCAAGACCGAGCAGGCTTGAACACAGATGCCCATGCGTCATGTAGATGCGCTTTCCGCCAATCTCTATGGTCTGCGCGAATGGATACGGCGAGGCCAGATCATTGTTGCCGCGCACCGCATAAAACGGCGGCTTATTCGCCAGCTCCGCGCATTTCGCAGACAGAAACATGGCATCCGACGTCACATCGCCTAAGAAGCACACCGCGTCCACAACACCCATTTTGTTCAGCAAAAAATCAAGCGACCATTCGTCCCCGTGGCTGTCGGAGAATACCGCAATGCGTATCATCTATCCTCCTGTGCGTCGAGCGCGGCGAGAACCGCCTCGATACCGCGTCTTCTATGGCTAATGGCATTCTTGCTCTGCGGCGAAATCTCCGCAAAGGTCTCCCCCGTCTCGCACAGAAACAGCGGATCATAACCAAACCCGCCCTGCCCTCTGCGCTCAAAAAGGATCTCTCCGTCACAGGCGCCGCGCCGAACAATCGCTGCACGACCCGGACGCACCAGCGCAATCGCCGCCACGTAGCGAGCCGTGCGCGGCGCAGGGACATTCTTGAGGTTCTTCAGCAGCAGCTCGTTATTGGCTTCGTCATCGCCATGTATGCCGCTGTAGCGCGCGCTGTACACCCCCGGCGCGCCGCCCAATGCATCCACCTCAAGCCCACTGTCGTCCGCGATAGCCGCGCAGCCGGTCAATGCAGCAACATACTCTGCCTTGATGAGCGCGTTATCTTCAAACGTCTTTCCATTCTCCTCAATGTCCGCGTCGATTCCGGCCGTCCGCATGGACACGATCCGGTAACGACGCCCCAAGATCGCCTCAAATTCCTTGAGCTTGTTTGCGTTGTTGCTGGCGACAATCAAGCGCGGCAGTTCATGCTCGTTCATCGTTTTATCCTCCGTCCCATTCTCTTTCGCGTCGATTATACCACAGCTCTCGGAGGAAAAAAAGAGGCTGTTCGACGCATTGCGCGCGACAGCCCGCTTCCCTATTCGATAACAAGCACTTCAGGATATGTGTTTTCCACTTCCGCCGCAATATTGGCAAACGTCGGCACGTCTGCAACCGGAAGCTCATACGGTTCGCCCTCCACAAGGATTTTGACCTTTTTGATTCCCGGATAGCGCGTGCAGGTCATCATCAGCGCGCGCATTGCCTGTACGCCGCCGTCGCTCTGCTCGGCAATCTTGGTGAATGCCTTGCTGAAATTGATAGTGACCACGCCGCTTTGAACGCTCACGCCCAACAGCTGCGCATCCTCGTCCAGCGGTGCTTCCAGTCCGCTATCCTCCTTTGGCCCGCGCAGAAACTCAAAGACCGCCGTTGCAATGTCATCGTTGGCATACACTGTGCGCGAGACGGGAACGAGCAGCCGTCCGTCCTGCGCAGGGAAATACATCTGAACCTGCTGCGCATCCGCAAAGGTTTCCGCAAGCGGCTCCTCTTGATTAAGCCCCACGCGCGTGTAGGAGCCGGAGATATTCGTGCCATGCGCAAGCGTCTCGCGCTTCTGACCATCCACGAGGAAATTAACGTCTTTAACCGTGTCAAACTCCGTGAGCGCCCAGACGATCGCCGTGCGCATATTCTCCTCCTGCTCCTTGTCCTGCGCGTAGAGCACATGCCTGCTCATATCCACACGCGCATGCCCCTGTGCAATGTCCAGATCAAACGTCGTCCCTTCCGGCACAACGGGCATAAGACCCAGCCGCGCTGCGTCCATGTCGTTTCTTGCGCTTTGCACCATCAGGTTAAGCGTCGCCTTGGCAATACCATCCTGACGTTCAACCTCCCGCTGCACGGGAACAAGATAGCCGTCTCCGTCTTCATAATAGACAACGGTTTCCTGCAGGTCTGCCACGGTCGCCGAAACCGCAGCATCTTCCCTCGGGATATCCTCCAGCGGCTCTTCATAGGGCTCCGTCGGTGTGCCGCGGCCCGATACGGACAACAGCAGCACCAGCACAGCAGAGCATGCAATGAGCGCACGCTCTGCATCCGCGCGCCGAAATCTGATCTTCGGCAACTTCATCCTCATCACTCCTTGCCGGTTGGTTCATTCCGCTTGAGTCTATTCAAGCGCAGCGTCGGGCATGCATTTCCCTTTGCTTTTTCACAAAAGAATGCTATAATAATATTCTCTGCTTCTCAAGCAGCCTGATGAAGAGCAACGTGCTCTTATGAGCCTGGGGCTCTGCCCCAACGCACAACCAAAGGGCTTTCCGATCGTCCTTTGGAAGCCCTCGGACGCACACTCTTCGTTTTGGGCTTACTCATAGCCTTGCGCAATATCCTACACCATGAAATAACCTACAGGGAGGTTTCGCCCATGCCCATGGACGGCGTTATGCTCGGCTTCGTTGCGCGCGAGCTTGATCAAAAACTCAAGGACGGCCGCATCGACCGCATTATCCAGCCCGAGCGCGATGAGATTCATTTGCTCATTCGCGCGCAGGGCGAAAACCACAGGCTCGTGCTCTGCGCCTCGCCCAACGGCGCGCGTGTACATTTGACGCAGCACGCAAAAACCGGCCCGATGGAGCCGCCGATGTTCTGCATGCTGCTGCGCAAATATCTGACAGGCGGGCGCGTTGCCGCTGTGCGAAGGATTGCAGGCGACCGCATTTGGGAGATGGACGTCTGCGCTCTGAGCGAGCTGGGCGACGCTGTCACTCGTACCCTCGTCGTTGAACTGATGGGACGGCATTCCAACATCATCCTGCGCACAGCAGACGGTCGGATTGTCGATGCGGCGCGCCATGTCGGCGAGGACATCTCCCGTGTGCGTCTGGTGCAACCCGGTCTCCCCTACGCCTATCCACCTGCGCAGGGCAAGCTCAATCCCGAAACCGCTACGGCAAAGGAGCTCGAAGCCAAGCTTCTTGAAGTCGGCGGAAAGCTCTCCAAGGCCATCGGCAGCGCTATCGCAGGCTTTTCTCCGCAGGCTGCGCGCGAAGCCGCTGCGCGCATCGGGGCGGATGCAGATGCTCTCGTGTCCGAAACGGATTCCTCTAGGATTTCCCGTGCGCTTGAGGACTATTTAAAGGACATGTCCGCCCTTGGTCCCTGTATCGTAACGTTGAGCGAAGACGGCGCGCCCTCCGACGTTTTCCCCTTCCCACAGGCGCATCTTCCTCTAGCGGCCTATACCGCCTACGAGGACGGGCCAAGCGCAGCGCTTGACGCATATTTCTTCGAGCGCGATCGCCGCGACCGCATGACTCAGAAAACCAGCTCGCTGGCGCACACGCTCAAGAACCATATCGAGCGCTGCGAAAAAAAGATCGCCATTCAAGTCGAGGCGCTTGAAGGTGCCGAGAAGATGGAGGAATACCGTCAGCGTGGCGAGCTGATTCAGGCCAACCTTTACAGGCTCAAAAAGGGCGAACCGTTTGCCGAGGTGGAGAACTTCTACAGTGAAGCGTGCGAACGCATCCGCATCCCCATGGACGTCTCCCTCTCACCCGCTCAGAATGCGCAGCGCTACTTCAAGCTTTATCAAAAGGCGCGCGGCGCGCGAACCCTCGCCGCCGAGCAAAAGGAGAAAGCCGAGCAGGAGCTTTTGTATCTGGAGCAGATGCTTGACGATCTGCGCAAATGCACGGATGCGCAGGGGCTGAGCGAACTGCGCGGCATGCTGGAAGCCTCCGGGCATGTGCGTGCCGCCGTAACGCGCATGAAGCCGCGCAAGGAAGCGCCGTCCCAGCCTATGAAATTCCTCTCCGAGGATGGCATTGAAATCGAGGTCGGCAAGAACGCCTTGCAAAACGAGCGTCTAACCATGGGCGCAAAGGGCGATGAAACATGGCTGCACGCGCAGAAAATGCCCGGTTCGCATGTCATCATCCACAGCGAACAGATACCGGAACGCACGCTTGAGGAGGCGCTCATGCTCGCCGCATACTATTCCAAGGGCGTGCGCTCGGCGCAGGTACCCATTGACGTAACGCTGCGCCGCTATATCAAAAAGCCCGGCGGTACGCCGGCGGGCTTTGTCATTTATACTCACCAAAGCACCTATTACATCACGCCAGACGAAGGTGCTGTGAAAAAGATCGAATGTTTGAGAGAATAAGCAGCTCTTGTTCTTGGGTCAAGCCCTCTTCGTCGCCTTCCACCCCTACCCAAAGGGCGAGGCCTGCTCCTTGCATGGCTTCTCTTTCTTAAGGCTCTCCCTTGAGGGAGAGCTGGCACGGCCTCTGCCGTGACTAAGAGGGATCAATCACCAACAACGCGCCGCCGCACATCAAAAAGTGCAGCGGCGCGTTTTATACTATTCTCAAATCAAATTGAGCCTTGAGGAACTCCCTGTCAGGTCTCGCTTCGCAATGGAGTACGATGGGGGATGAAATCCTCCACCCCCAGCCTCCCTTCTTTGCTTCGCACGGATAGCTCGTTTTAATCTGAGATTCGTATTAGCAAGGTGTTCACAAGTCAGTATATCAGACGAAATATTAAAACGGTGAACGGAACAATACTCTCTCACCGTTTTCCATTGCACAAGCATAGACATTATCAGGTATCGCAACGGGCACAGCCCCTTGTACGCAGTGAGACGACGCAAACTGCCATGCATCGTCTGTATAGAAGTGTGCCCTTGTATCTGCTCGATAAACTGGAATCTATCTATTTTCTATAATCAATTCTTTGCACTTCCATTCCTCGCCCAGAATACAATATTCTTCTGTTGAATCAAGAACTGCATCGTTAAAACCGACTGCCTTATAGCAGTAATAAGCCGGAAGATTATTCTCAAAAACGCCCAATGATACTTTCTTTGCTCCATATATTTCAAATGCAAATTTTAGACCTAACTGGAGCATAGCTTTTCCATAGCCTTTTCCTCTCTTGTGAGGATTTACAATAACAAATCCAAAGCGTAATTCATCCAAT
>CAZACG010000119.1:0-5338 GCA_964483645.1 uncultured Oscillospiraceae bacterium
GATGCCGAGCTGCAGCAAGTAGTTGACTTGATTAATCACCGCCCAAGAAAATCCCTAGGGTGGCGCTCTCCTCACGAGGTGTTTTGGGGCGTTGCACTTCTTTGACAATCTAGCCCTTCTCCTCTAAGCATCTTCCATCAATCAGCCCCTCTGTTTCTCTACCGCAGTATACCATAAGCCTCCCTCTCAGAGGTGGCTCGCCGAAGGGAGACGGAAGGATTTCCCCAACGCCCCGTCCAAGGGCTTGACGATTGCCATTTTTACACCTTCTGGCGCACATTCTTTGTTTTACCTGACACACAGCTTTGCGCAATTTCCTGTACGTGAAAGCAAAAAATCCGGAGCGAGTGAATTCCTCGTTCCGGATTCTTTTATACGCGAGCTTGCGCGCTTCGCAGCCCTATCAATCCAGATAGGTAAGCGCGCCCTTTTTATCCTGAATATACAGGAACAGGCATTCCTCCCGATCGGTTGCACCATGGCTCATGACCGTTCCCGCCGGATACCACACAAACGTTCCGGGGCCGAATTCGCCCTCGTCCGTTTTGAGCGTTCCCTGAAGCACCAGTATGCCGTGGCCGCAGCTATGCACATGTTTCGTCTTGTAATAGCCCTTGGGATAGATAGACAAATTGATGACCATACCCGTATCTTCATCAAAGATCAGCTTCATATCCTTGAATTGCTTGCCCAGATGCGCATCGGTAATGGTTTCCCACGGAAGCTTCTGCTGCTCGAAGTAAATCGGTTTCTTCTCTGCGTTTGCATTCACTCGAACCTGTGTTTCTGACGCCATATTCCTTTTCCTCCGTTATTCATGGATTTCTACTGAACATTATACCACATTTTCTTCCCATTGCACGCCTGTTTTGATTCATTTCCAAACGGAGTCTCGGGGCTTTCCGCTTTCCTGCCTACATGCTCGTCAGGCGGCGCATGGCCGTCTCCTCCGTCATGCCGTTTTGGCGAAGGATGACCATCGCGTTATGATCAAACGCCGAATGCTCAAACACCTTAAACGCAGCGGCACAGCTATCCACAAATTTTTGAAAATCCCCGCCACCCGTCACGCAGGCGACGCTCAGCAGCCGCAGCAGCGCATACAGCGCGCACAGCGCCATGTATTCATCCCAGACGCTTTCATAGCGCTGCGAATAAGGATATCCCTGATACAAAATATGATTGACTAGCATATGCTCAAAGTCAATCTGCCAATCGGGCAGCGCCGTATCCAGCCGCTCGCGCAAAGCACAGTAACGCTCATAGCTTCCCGCAGTCTCGCCCTCCTTGGGCAGCATACACCCCTTGGCTTGAAGCACATACGGCGCAAGGGACACGCTGTGCTCGGCCAGCTGCTCCAGCATATCCGCGGCCACGAGAAAAGCCTCCCTGCTCAGCGATGCGTCCTCATGGATGGGTACAAACCGTTCCAGCGCCGCCTGCATCATCTGCACAGACGTTTCCCCCTGCGTATGATGGAGCGCACGTGCAGCGCAACCCAGCCGCTGCATACGCTCCGGCAGGGAATACGCTCGATCCTGCAAAATAAGCACCCATGCCCTTTGAATACTGCGATCCGCGTCTGCCGTCACGCCCTGTTCCTCGGCCTCGGGCAGCGCCATATCAAAGGAAAGCTCCTTCTGTGTCATGCGAATCGGCTCTTTCTGTTCAAACATGGTTTCCAGCACGCCCTCGCAGCTCGACGAGCAGCAGCATTCATTCGCAAACGCCGTCCGAATGCCCCGGGGATAATATCGGCAAGTTGAAGAAAGCATTTCTTCGCCGCATTCGCATTGCAGCCCGCACAGGCCGTTCGCCTGCTGAAGCGGGCAATTTCCCTCCCAATCCGGCAGAATCTGCGCATAGCGCTCCGGCGTTGGGTTCTTGACCAGATGCAGCGCGGTATCCAGCTTGCGGCGCAGCGTCGGCGAACAGGGAACGCCAAGCAGATTAAAATAATCCTGCATCGAGATGGTAATCGTCCATCCATGGCAGCAGTTTGCACGGCAGCGATCCGCCTTGCACACAAATCGAGCATAGTAATCGGGAATCCAAAACGTTCTTTTCGCCATACGTTTGCCTCTTTCAACCTTCAACGCGCGCTTTCGCCGCCTTGACAAAGCCCACAAACAGCGGATAGGCTTATTGGGGCGGCTCTTGAATTCCGGGTGATACTGCGCACACCCTCTTCCGAAGCATTTTGCGGCTATATCTTAGCAGAACACCCCAAGCACTGTCAAGATTTATTTGCTGACCAAGGCAAGTTTTCTTTCACTTTATATCTGTATATCGTGCTTTTTCAACGCATTATGAAGGTTTCTTACGCTTAATGTCCGTTTTGCCGTTCTGCCGCTTGACAGTCCTCCCTTCTCGGTGCTACAATGCAGCTGCAAAGTCCGACGGTTCGTCGCTCCAATCCGGGCGCGCATTGTCTACCCACATGTCCCTCTCCTCGCACTTATCCGCCATGAAAGCAGGAATCCGAAAATGACCAATCAATACGTTTCTCCCCTCTCCTCGCGCTATGCTTCCACATACATGCTTGAGCTTTTCTCCTCCGACACACGCTATCGCACATGGCGCAAGCTCTGGGTGTCTCTGGCCAAGGCGGAGCATGCGCTCGGCCTGCCCGTCACGCAGGCGCAGATTGACGAGCTTGCCGCGCATACGGACGATATCGACTATGCCTGCGTCAGCGCAAGGGAAAAGGAGGTCCGCCATGACGTCATGGCCCACGTCTATGCATATGGCAAGGCAGCGCCGTCCGCAGCCGGGATCATCCATTGGGGCGCGACAAGCTGCTATGTGACGGACAACGCCGATTTGATCATCTATCGCGATGCGCTGCGTTATCTGCGCGGCGAGCTACTCAAGGTCGTCGCCCATCTCGCCGATTTTGCGGAGCGGTACCGTTCGCTGCCCACGCTTGGCTACACGCACTATCAGCCCGCGCAGCCGGTGACCGTCGGCAAGCGCGCAGCTCTGTGGATGCAGGATTTTCTCTCCGACCTCGATGAAATCGACTTTTCGCTTGCGCACATTCCATTCCTCGGCTGCCGCGGCACCACCGGCACGGAGGCCAGCTTTATGGAGCTTTTTGACGGCGACAGCGCCAAGGTCGACGAGATGAACCGCATGATCGCCGCCGATTTCGGCTTTGACGCGTGCTTTGACGTCTGCGGCCAGACCTATCCGCGCAAGACCGATAGCCGAATTTTGAATTGCCTATCCTCCATCGCTCAGGGCTGCTATCGCATGGCCAATGATCTTCGTCTGCTTCAGCACGACCGACAGATTGAAGAACCGTTTGAAGACCATCAAATCGGCTCCTCCGCCATGGCCTATAAGCGCAATCCCATGCGCTGCGAGCGTATTTGCTCCCTGTCCCGTTATTTGATGGCCGATGCGCTCAACGCGCCGATGACCGCCGCGACGCAGTGGTTTGAACGCACGCTCGATGATTCCGCCAACCGCCGCATTTCCATGCCGGAAGGCTTCCTCTGCGCGGATGCGATTTTGCGCCTTTCGCAGAACGTCACCGACGGTCTGCGCGTCAACGAGAAGGTCATCGAAAAGAACGTCATGGAATATCTGCCCTTCATCGCAACCGAAAACCTGATGATGGAGGCTGTCAAGCGCGGCGGCAATCGTCAGGAACTGCACGAGATCATCCGTCGCTGCTCCATGGAAGCGACCGCCCGGATAAAAGAAGGCGAGCGCTGCGATCTGCTCGCGCGGCTGGCCAAGGAGGAAGCCTTCGGCTTGACCGAGGAGGAAATGAACGAGCTGCTCAACCCTTCGCTCTACATCGGCCGCTGCGCCGAGCAAGTTGAAACTTATGTAAAGCGCATCCGACCGCTGCTTGAGGGCGTTGACCACAAGGCGGCGGAGATTACCCTATAAGGCGTTTGATCGGTTCTCCGACGATTTCTTTACGCTCGCTTCCATCGACTTACTTGGTGAAAGGAGTTCCTTTCTTCCGCTTAAATACATGTTGTTTTTGCTCATCAACGCAAAACGCCCCGCGCGGTTTCGGACGGGGTTCATAAAACGGTTTGTGGAGCGTATCGCACCGATACGCTCCACGTCTTATGTTCGTATATATGGCTGAAGACTTGCCTCTCCATTGGGGAGAGACAAATAACGCGTTCAACGCACTGCATCAAACGATGTATAGAAATGCGCTCTTACGTCTATTCGAAAAAATGGAAGTTGTTATCGTATTATCGTTTCTCAACAACAAATTCAATTTTTCGATTCTTATGGTAATATTCGTAATCATGTTCGTTAATCTCACGCAACACACGGCAGGGATTGCCAACTGCAATCACACCTGAAGGAATATCCTTTGTAACAACGCTACCTGCACCTATCACCGAATCATCACCAATGGTTACGCCGGGAAGTATGATTGCTCCTGCACCAATCCACACTCTATTTCCAATATGTACGGGGAGATTGTACTGATAGGCTTTTTCACGAAATTCCGGACAGATAGGATGCGTTCCCGTAGCAATCACAACGTTTGGGGCTATCATTACACTATCGCCAATATATATATCGGCATCGTCAACGACAGTCAGATTGAAATTCGAGTAGAAGTTTTTGCCGACATGCATATTGCATCCCCAATTTGCGTGGAAGGGCGGCTCAATGTAGCAATTCTCCCCAACCTCTGCAAACACCTTACGAATGAGTTCCTCACGGAATTCAACTTCGGAAGGACGGGACATATTGAAGTCGTGGATAAGTTCCTTGCATTCATAGAGTTTTTTGTTAAGTTCCTCAGGGATAACATCGAGCGAACAGTCATAAAGTTCGCCGTTTTTCATCTTTTCAAATAAAGTCATGTTTATATCCTCCAACCCATTCTAATTTGTAGTTATTTGCTTATATAGTATTTTTCATCGTTGGTTTTGCTGATTGCCCCTTTTCCGCCAACATTCTAACCGCAGCAAAAGTTCAGACGTTATACTACTTTTAAATTCAATCGAGCCCTTAGAGCATCCACCGTCCGGGTTCGCTTCGCTCCCTAACTGCTTTGGGGAAATGGCTTACCATGGAAACCGTTGGGCTGCCGCCCAAACCTGCCAAGGGACTTCGCCCCTTGACCACATATTCGCTTCGCGCGTATCAATCGTTTTGATCTGAGAACCATATTGAAGAAACCGATTTCCTCTATTTTCTTTGAACTTTCTTCAAAAATGCATTTGCTTTATCTAATAAACAATTTTCTTCATTCTCATTTTGTTATTGGGCATATAAAAACTATATTGATCCCTCCTTTGTCAAATTCGAGTTTATCCAACCGTGTTGTCCATTCTACCATATACGCTCA
>CAZACG010000120.1:0-5337 GCA_964483645.1 uncultured Oscillospiraceae bacterium
CAATTCGATGCCTCTTAAGAGGCGTGCTAGTAAAAGGGCCTTGAAGGCCCAAAAAAAGGAAACCACCAGCTTAGCTGGTGGTTTTCATTGATGTATAAGAAATTGTGCAAAGCAGCGTGTAGCGAGCACAGAATAGCGTCATGCTGCAAGCTGCTTCGGAAGAGGGAGCGCGCATGGCGCGCTTCTTGAAAAAGGAACGAAAAATTGTTCGGCACAAGCATGCTATCTCAGCTTTTGGCAGTATTGCGTGCAGAGCTTGTCCGTGCAGTTGACGCATTGCAGCGCGGCATTGCTGTGATCCCAAAAGCGCTCGGGGTAGAGCAGCGTGCAGGCTTCCCAAAGCAGGAAGACCGCCACGGACATCAGCAACAGGCTGCGGGCAAAGAAGCTGTTGATAAAGAGCAAGGGGGAGAACATCATGAGATGGTCCCAATTGAAGATACGGCAGGTTGTGCAACAGCGATTGCGCATCATCAGGCGGAACGGGCACCAAATCAGTACGCAGATCAGGTCGCAGACGTAGAAGATGACCGAGCAAAGGAAGAGCGCGGTATCGCTGAGCACGGCTTTGTGATGCAGCCAGCCAAGCAGCGTGGTCAGCACCGTCCAAAGCAGGAAGACGCGGCTGGCGGCGCGGGTGGTGCTGATGATGTAGGATTTGAGCGATTGGCTGTTGATCTTTTCCAAGATGGGACGAAAATGCTGCTTAAAGAGCTTCAAGGAGCCGATGGGAAGATTCTTTTGAATCGGAAGAATCTGCGCGAGCATATCGAGCATCCAGATCCCCCAGAGCAGATGCAAAAATGAAGGATGATGAAAGAACCCGCCCTGAAGGACGTCAAAGGTTTGCGGATGAAACAGAAGGGCGAGCAGGCAGAAAAGCAGCACGAGGCATCGGCCGCCAAGGCGTGCAAAGTACAGCCTGCGCATTTTGGACATGGATGATTTGGGTGCAGTCATGAATCGAGGCCTCCGAAAAACATGAAAAAAACGTCAGATAACCTATTGTATCATAGAAGGGGCGGCGCTTCAAGGGCGAGATGGGCGCAAAAGTTTGCTTGCATACGCTGCAAAAATATGTCATAATGCAGGAGAAAGGTGGGAAATACCAGATGAAGACGCTTCAGGAGAGGATCGACAGAGCCAAGCGGATTGTGTTTTTCGGCGGAGCCGGGGTGTCCACGGCCAGCGGGATCAAGGCATTTCGCGGAGAGGACGGGCTGTATCGGCAAAAATACGGCGATTTGACGCCGGAGATGATGCTCAGCGAGTCGTTCTTTTATCTGCATCCTGATGTGTTCTTTGATTTTTATCGCTCGCACATGCTCTATCCCGATGCAAAACCGAACGCTGCGCACAGAAAGCTCTTTGAACTGGAGCGCATGGGAAAGCTTGGCGGCATCGTGACGCAGAATATTGACGGTCTGCATCAGGCGGCGGGCAGCAGGGCGGTATACGAACTGCATGGCAGCGTGCATGAAAACTTTTGTATCGAATGCCACAGGTGCTATGGCATGGAATACATCCTTCATTCTGCGGGCGTCCCTCGATGCGAAAGCTGCGGCGGGGTGGTCAAGCCGAGCGTCGTGCTTTATGGCGAACCGCTTGATCATGCTGTGACCACGGGTGCATGCCGAGAGATTGCCTTGTGCGATATGCTCATCGTTGCGGGAACGAGCCTTGCTGTGGAGCCTGCTGCGTCGTTCCTATCATATTTCCGAGGAGGAAATCGCGAGCTGGTGGTCATCAACCGGGAAAAGACAAGCGCCGATGCGCGCGCGACACTGGTGCTGCATGAGAATGTCGAGGATATGATGGGCGCGCTGACCGTAGGATAAACGACCTCGAGAAAAAGCGAATGCGAAGCTTGCAGGTCAGAACGAGCGCGATGAGCGAAGGACGAAAAAAGGCTGTCGGGAGAAAACCATGGATTCCAAGAAAAAGCTTCTTAGAATGAGATTCTCTCCTGACAGCCTGTTCTGCGCCATAGAGGGGGTTACGAATTCGACAGCCACGCTTTCGCCTTTTCGGCAGACATGCGCTTGATGGTCTCTTTGGTAAAAGGAGAGCTTTCGCCGCCAAATTGATAGAGGAAATATTTGCCGCCCTCGGTTTGATAGAGGGTTTCCTCGTAGCCGGCGGGATCGCCGAACGTGCCGAAGACGCGCTTTTGAATCAGTTTAGAGGTTTGCGTATCATATTCAACCTTGCAGATGGTTTTTTTCATGTTTCGGTTTCGTTCCTTTCCATATCGAAGCTTCACAGCGTAGGCGATGCTGCTGCGCGTAAAAGATATGATAACACAGTTTTTTTGCCGTGACAACGGCTGTAATTGAAAATGATGAAATCTGATGAAAAATGAGCGGATTGTTATGTGTATAAAGTAAAAAAACAAGCAGTTGCAAGGATGAAATGGAGTATTTGTGCTTTTTGATTAAATAGAAAATCATGCAAAGCAGCGAGCAGAGAGCACGAAGTGGCGTTATGATGAAGGGCGGCTTCGGAAGAAGGGCGCGTATGGCGCGCTATACCTCCACATCAAAGGGAAGCAGGGCAAGAATGTCCTTTTGCACGTCGATGCCGGGATACACCTCAAGCAGCTTTAGACCGCGCACGGTGAGAATGAATACGCAGCGTTCTGTGACATAGAGCACCTTCTGCCCGTTTTCGATGGCGTTTCTGGCTGAAAAACTGATGGAGGAGACGGTGTTGACGAATTTGGGAATGCTGCCGTTTTGGATAATGGCGATGCTGTCGCCGTCGCGCTCAACCTGAAGCCCTTTGGTGTTGAAGGTCAGGCAGAAGACGACGGTCGGAGTCTTGGCTGTGATGTTGGCGAAGCCGCCGATGCCGGCATAAGCGCCGGGGCCTCGGTGCGCGTTGACGTTGCCGTAACGGTCAACTTCCAGCGCGCCCATGAAGCAGATATCCAGACCGCCGTTATCGTATAGATCGAACTGGTTGGCCATGTCGTATACGGACGCCGCGCCGATCATCGCGCCGAAAACCTTGCCGGAGGCAGGGAAGCCGCCGATGCCGCCGGATTCAACGGTGAGCGTGATATGATCGAGCATGCCGTTTTCTTTGGCATAGGCGGAGATGGTTTCTGGAATGCCGATGCCGATGTTGACAATGTCCTCCTGATGTAGTTCGCGCGCGGCGCGCTTGCCGATGATATGGCTGGCCAAGCTGCGCTGACGGCTGCCGGAGGAGAGCGCTTCGAGCTTTTCCGTCCATTCGCTCCATTCTTCATAGCGAATCTCGAAGCTGCCGGTCAGTGCGCAGAGCGCATCTTCGCGCGGCTCGGGCTCCACGACGACGATGGCATCGACCAGACAGCCGGGAATGATCGCGTTTCTGGGACGCGAGGGCATATCCACAATGCGATCCACCTGCACGATGACGATACCGTTGTTGGCCTTGGCGGCCTGACAGATGGAGAGCGCGTCGCCGGACATGTACATATCGTCAAAGGAGATGTTGCCTCGGCGATCAGCAGCTGTGCCTTTGATGATGGCAACTGTGATCTTGGGCAGCTTGTAATACAAGAATTCTTCATTGTCCACGACGACTACCTTGACAAAGGAGCTGTCGGTGGAAATCTGGTTGATGCCCGGGCCTTCGCGTCTCGGGTCTACGAAGAGATGGAGGCCGACCTTGGAAAGCGCGCCCGGGATGCCGCCCGCCTGCGCGCGGATGGCATGGGAAATACAGCCGAGGGGAAGGTTGTAGGCTTCAAAGCGGTTTTCAAGGATGATTTTCTTGGTGCTGGGCATTGCGCCGAAGTGACCGCAGATTAGGCGGTCCACCGCACCGGCACGAATATAGCCCTCTGCGCTTTTATCCTCCTCCCATACGCCGAAGCCCGCGCTGGAGATGATCGTCAAATGTTTTGGAGAATGGGTGTCCTGATATCTGCGATAGAGCGCCTCGTGGAGCTCGACGGGGTTTTCAATGCCGACAAAGGAATTCACGCAGATGCAGTCGCCGTCCCGGATCAGACTGATCGCTTCATCGGAGGTCATAATGCGATACATGGATAGCCGCCTTTCTGTGTCCGGAAGCCAAAGGCTGTCCTTGACAAATGAGTGAACAGGATTTGATTATAACATGAATGGATATCATCGTTCAAGATGATGGAACGAAAAAATGTGTGCTTGACGACGAAGCGTTCGGCGTTGCGTGAACGGACGCGGAGGTGGATAGGAGGATGACGATGCGCGTATTGGATTTGGACATGGACTTCTTTTTAACAGCACCCTGCCCGTTGGCCAAGCCGGGAGAGCGGCCGCAGGAGGATTGTGCGCGCCCATACAGCGACGAAGAGGTGATCCGGTTTCTGGAGGAGCAATGCGGTTTGAGTCGCGAGCGTCGTGTTCCCGGGGCTATTTTCGATACGCACGATAAGGCGCTTGATTTCTGGGCTGCGTGTCTTGCGGACGGCAGCCTGAAGGAGCCCTTTGAGGTTATACATGTGGATACACATTCGGATCTGGCCTTTGGCCCGCCGGGGACGGGCTATGTGCTCAACGTCGTGCTCTCGCGTCTGCCGCAGCAGCGGGCGACTGTGGAGACCTACCGCAAAGCCGTTGAGCTTGATGAGGCGAATTACCTTCTCTTTGCGCTGGCCTTTCGATGGATTAAGAGGCTGGTTTATGTGCGCAATCCCAAGTCTTATTCGGATATACCGGGGCAGTTGCTCGATGCGGCGGGAAATATCCGGCTGTGCAGCTTTGTTTCCCGAATGATGGAGAGCAAGAATGGCCCGGAACCGGTGATTCCCTTTGATGTATACGATGATTATCGTCAGTTTCGGCAGACGGGGTATGACTTTGTGACCATGGCGCAATCGCCGAGGTATGCGCCCCGATCCGCCGATCGGATCATGGAAATCGTGAAGCAATACATTCTCCCTGTAACATGAGCGGCGGGAAGGCCGGTTGACGCTTGGCATAGCCAAAGGGTATAATACCAAGAAGCGGCGCACACGCTGCGTGGCGAGATCAAGGCGCATGTTGAAGGAATGAAAGCAAAATGAAAAGCAGGATCAAAGCGAATACACAGAGATTTTCAATAGGTACCTATGCACTGCTTACGGCGCTGCTGGCGGCGACGATGCTGCTGTGCGTCTGCGTGGGCAGCGTGTCGATTCCGCCGAAGGACACGCTGACGGCGATCTGGCATACGATTCGAGGGCTGGACATTCCGGCAGGCGTGCGCGGAAATATCATCATGGGTGTGCGCGTGCCGCGCGTGTTAAATGTGGCGCTGATGGGTGCGGCGCTGTCGCTGTGCGGCGCGGCCATGCAGGGACTGCTGCGCAATCCGCTGGCGGAC
>CAZACG010000121.1:0-5278 GCA_964483645.1 uncultured Oscillospiraceae bacterium
ATGTCAACAAGGTGCCCTTCTGCGTGCTGCGCGCCATTTCCGACAGCGCAGACGGTTCCTCGCACATGGATTATCCGGCATTCGTCAAGCTGGCCGCAGCACAATCCGTAGATCTGATGCTTTCCTTTTTTAAAAAGCGATAAGGAACTGTTCCACAATATTTTAGAAAAAATGAGAGACGAGCATGTCAATGGTTTTTCCATGGACATACTCGTCTCTCGTTTTTTTAATACTCATTTTCCTCCGACCGTCCCTTGATCCGCTCCAGCTGCTACCCTCGCCTTTTGTATAAAAGCCGCTCCCCTTGACGTTATTTTCCTATCGACATTCCGCAGCCATGTGATTATAATATCTATATCATCACATTTTCTTCTATATTGCGAAAGGGTTCATGGTTATGAAAATCACACAGGCAAAGCCGCTGAATACGGTTCAGCGCTATCTTCTGCTCACTGTCGGCATCTTCATCATGTCCATCGGCACGTACTTTTTCAAATTTCCCAACAATTTCTCTACGGGCGGCGTCAGCGGCCTTTCTCTGATTTTGGGTCGCGTTTTCCCTTCCACCTTGCTCACACCCAGCACCGTCATGCTCATCATTAACGCGCTTTTGCTCGTCGTCGGCTTTATTTTTCTGGGCAAGGGCTTCGCCTTCAGCACAGTCTACTGCTCCGCATTACTCTCCCTGCTGATGACCTTTTATGAAAAACTCTATCCGATGCAGGCTCCTCTGACCTCGCAGCCCTTTCTTGAGCTTTGCTTCGCCGTCCTGCTTCCGGCCTTCGGCTCCGCAATCCTCTTTCATTTGGACGGTTCCAGCGGCGGCACGGATATCATCGCTATGATCGTGCGCAAATACACCAGCATGAACATCGGCAGCGCGCTGATGGTCGCCGACGCCTTGATCACCGTCGCGGCGCTGTTCATCTTCGGCATCGAAACGGGGCTGTACTGCATCCTCGGCCTGCTGCTCAAATCCGCGCTGGTTGACTATGTAACGGATAGCTTCCGAACAAAGAAGTGCTTTCAGATCATCACCGCCGCACCCGATCCCGTCGTCGATTTTATCGTCAAAAAACTGCATCGGGGCGCGACGCTGGAAAATGTGCGCGGCGCATACACCAACGAACAGATGACCATGATCATCACCGTTTTAAACCGCTCTCAGGCGCTTGCGCTCAGACGCTATGTTCATAGCGTCGACCCGAAAGCCTTTATGGTGATCACTGCATCCACGGAGATCGTGGGCAAGGGCTTTCTGTCCGCCTGATCGCTCTGAAGAAGGTTTTCAACTCGTTCGCGTGAACTCGGCGGCTTTTCGCATGCACGTTTACCGCTGGTCGGCCCGCTTCATGCGCACGACAAACTCCGATCCCTCTCCCGGGCTGCTGCTCACACTGAGGCTACCTCCGCAGATTTCAAGCACACGTCTGACCATGGTCAGACCGAGTCCGTTTCCCTCGCCGGAATGCGAGGTGTCCCCCTGATAGAATTTTTCAAAGATATGCTTCATGGTTTCCTCGTCCATGCCGCAGCCGGTATCGCAAACGGATATGACGACGTCCTCGCCGTTGTTTTCCTGACGAAGAACGATTCTTCCGCCTGATTCCGTAAACTTCACGGCGTTGCTCAGCAAATTCTGGAACACAATTTCCATCATGCTCTCGTCTGCCTCAACCATCACCCGCTCCTCAAGCTGCGCGTCAAAGTCAATCCCCTTCGCCTCCCACAATTCCTCAAGCCCCAGCGCGCATTCGGAAAGTTGCCTCGTCAGATCATACGCCTGTGCGCGGGGCATGATTTCCTGGTTTTCCAGCTTATTGAGCTTGAGGATGTTGGTCACCAACTCGCTCAGATTTTCGCTGGCGGTGGCGATAACCTCCGTATATTCCGCACGCTGCGCATCGCTCAGATGATCGCATTTGAGCGCCTTGGCATAGCTTCGGATGACAGAAAGCGGCGTCTTGATCTCGTGGGAAACATTGGCGATAAAATCATCCTTGAGCGTCTCAATGCTGGCCAACTCCTGCACCATTCGATTGAAATCCTCAAACATGAGATCCATATAGTCAAACTTATTACGCGGGTGTACGGGCTTGACGGACACCGTAAAATCCCCCTGCGCAACTGCGCGCATCGCGCGGCTCAAGCGACGCATCGGCTTATCGAGCTTATAGCAGGCAACCTGATGAATCACAACGGCCGCCACGAGCGCCATACCGACCCAATACGTACCGACCCCCATACTGGCCAGCACGCTGAAGACTTCCATTTTCAGAAAAATCTCCAGAATCAGAACGTTTGCCGCGCTGAGCACACAGAGCACCAGAAGAATCAGCACAAACATCCGCCACGAAAACGGCTTTCTGCGCACGCGCGGATCCTCTTTTTGCCCAAAGGGCACGCCGTCTCCGTTCATAAACTGGATTTCCGGCATTTTGACCTCGGGGAGCTTCATTTCAGGCATTTTCATACGCAGGGCACCGCCTTATAGCCCAGTCCATGAACCGTCACAATTTTAAAATCCTCGCTTTTGGAAAACTTATCGCGGATTCTTGTGATATACACGTCAACCGCGCGCAGGCTTGCGCTGCTTTCCCCGCTCCAAAACTCATCCATCAGCTGCGCGCGAGAAAATGTCCGTTTGGGGTAATACAGGAGCTTATAGAGAATATTGAACTCGCGCACGGTCAACGCAATCTCTTCGCCCGCCACATAGGCGCACATTTCCTCTGCATCCAGCACAGTCTGTCCGATCACAAGCCTTTTCTCCGCCTCGATGCGCGCACGGCGCAGCAGCGCTTCAATCCGCAGAATCAATTCATCCACGTCAATCGGCTTGACCATATAATCGTCAATACCGGCATGGAATCCCCTGCGCTTCGCCGCCAGATCATCCCGCGCGGTCATCAGTAAAATAGGAATCGACTTATTTACGTTTCGGATGCTGGTCACCAGTTCAAAACCGTCCATGCCGGGCATCATAATGTCCGAAATGACCAGATCAATGCCGCCCGCATGCAATTCTTCAAATGCCTGCTGCGCATTGACGCAGCCATGCGCCGTATAACCGGCCGCATTAATGCTCGAGCAGACAATCTGATTGAGCCTGACATCATCCTCGACAACGAGCACATGAACCATGATCTCTCCTCCAATGGGTATGATATCTATAGTGTACCAGAGAATTATTAAGAAAATGTTTCATATTGATTGTATTCAAATGGCTTTCATCTGCGCAGGACGAAAAAAACAGTTTGAGCGTTTGCATTTTCTAAAACGCGCAACATAAAACGTCAGGTGGGAAGCAAGGAGTTCAAAACCTCTCGGAAGAAAAATCAACACAACCGGCCTCTGTCTTGACATTTGGCTTTTCTCGCTTATACTGAAAGCATCAAGCAAAGGCCATCGGAGGATGTTATGGCTCGTTTATCCGCTTCTATGCAGCCGCTTTTCCATGCGGCACAGCGCTTTCTTTGCCCCGTACAGGTGCGCACCAATCAAGATACGGGCTTGATCAAGCTGATCGCCTGTCTGTGCATGCTCTGCGATCATGCAGGGAAAATGCTTTTTCCGGATGTACCGGTTATGCGTCTGATCGGGCGCTTGGCCTTTCCGCTCTTCGCCTACGGCATTGCCGTCGGCGCGGTGTATTCCAAAGAGCCCATGCGTTATCTGTCCCGCATCATTCTGCTTGCGCTCATCTCCCAGCCGCTCTATGCGCTTGGGCTCGCGCATGAAACCGGCGCCATGTATGCCGTTCCCTTTTTTCAAAACCCGATTCTCAGCATGCTCACGTTCTATCTGAACAGCTGGAATAAGCCCAGCATTCTGCTCTCCCTCGCGCTGGGACTGGGCATCATGCTCAGCCTGCGTCAAAAGCGCTACGCACTTGCTCTCGGGCTTTACGTTCTTTGCTACCGCTTCTCCGCTCAACTTGATTACGGCATCAATGGCATCCACTTGATGCTCATATTCTACCTGCTGTGCGAGCATTCCGCACTCTGCCTTGCCGCCGTGTGTGCATTCATGCTTTGGTGGTCAGAAGGCTACGGCTATACCTTCTTTGGCTTTGAATTCGGCATGCGCATCTTTGCGCTTCCTGCCGCGATCTTCGCATGCATCCCATTAAAGCGGCGTCTCCGACTCCCCAAATGGTTTGGCTACGGCTTTTATCCTGCGCATTTGGCTGCACTGGCCGTGCTCTGCCGAATCATCTGATCGCATTGGTTTTCATGCATGAAGCTCCCCCATGCCGTCCAAGATAAGGATACTCTGAAATCCGGAGGCGCTGTCATGCTCGTGCTCACCCCATCCCTCCCCAGCGGCAGACTTGGCACGCTGCTCAGCGCGCTGATTGTCGTCTTCTGCGCAGTAGGTTTAACCATGCATTCGGATTTCTACGCCGGTATTCGTCGAAAAGATTTTTACGTCTATTATACCAATCTAAGCAATCTGCTCGTGCTGATCTATTTTGCTGCAATCGCGCCGCAGCTTTATACCAAAGCCGCGCTGCGTCCGCTCATCCCGCATGTGGAATACGTCGTGATGATGAGCATTATGCTCACGTACTTCGTCTTTCATCATTTGCTGATGCCCGCGATCTTCGGCAAGCTTCGCCGCGCGCAGCGCACACGCGAATGGACCATCATGGTCATCAGCAACCTTGTTGTCCACTACGTTGTGCCATGGCTGGTCTTTTGCTACTGGCTGCTCTGCTCGCCGGACAAGACGGCGCTGTGTGCATGGGACGCCCTGTTCTGGACCGTCATTCCGCTTCTCTATCTGTTTTTTGTCCTGCTGCGCGCGCCGATTAAGGGCGTTATCACCGGAACCACGAGCGCGTACCCCTATCCGTTTCTGGATATCCAAAGGCGAGGCAGCGCACGCGTTATGCGGAGCTGTTTGCTGCTTTATGGCTGTTGTCTGTTGATCGGGTTTTGCATCGTCGTATCGACAAGGCTGATGCTTTCGCTTTGGGGCGACGGGCATGCGTGGATTCTCATTTAGCTCCGCGTGTCGGCGTCCTCTTTTACTCCGTATACCTTTTTAAGCTTCAATTTCGGTCCCAATCGGCAAGATTTTCAGCTTTTCGTCAGTGATACAGCCGATATCCTGTCGCTTTAAGCAACTTCTTCATCGAAATTGCAGAATAGGAAAAAAAGTGATTGACAAATTCCTCCTGCTCCTGTATAATAGTCTTCGTTGAAAAGCTTTAGCTTTCCGTTGGGGAATTGTGTAACGGCAGCACCTACGACTCTGACTCGTATTGTCTAGG
>CAZACG010000122.1:0-5266 GCA_964483645.1 uncultured Oscillospiraceae bacterium
ACCTGGTCCCGCGCGTCCACCATCTTCCCCCAGATGGTCGGTCACACCATCGCGGTGCACGACGGCCGCAAGCATGTGCCGGTTTACATCGTGGAAGAAATGGTTGGTCACAAGCTGGGCGAGTTCGCCCCGACGCGCACCTTCAAGGGTCACGCCGGTGAGAGCGCCAGCGGCCGCAAGTAAAGGAGTGAAATCGCATGGCTACCAGAATTCGTGAAAAGGCGAAGGTCCGTAAGGAGACTGCGGACAAGCGTCCCCGCGCGACCGCTCGTTACGTGCGCATCTCTTCCAGCAAGGTGAAGATCGTTGTCGATCTGATCCGCGGCAAGAAGGTCGACGAAGCGCTTGCGATCCTGATGTATACGCCGAAGGCTGCGGCTCCCGTTGTTGAGAAGCTGCTGCTTTCCGCGATTGCGAATGCCGAAAACAACCTGAGCATGGACCGCGGCAGCCTGTATGTCGCCGAAGTGTTTGCCAACCCGGGCCCGACGCTCAAGCGTTACGTTGCCCGCAGCCGCGGCAGCGCTTCCCCGATGCTCAAGCGCACGAGCCACATCACCGTCGTGCTCGACCAGAAGTAAGGAGGTTTTCGGATGGGCCAGAAAGTGAATCCGCATGGCGCCCGCGTCGGCGTCATCAAGGATTGGAGCACCCGCTGGTATGCGGACAAGAAGAACTTCGCTGACAACCTCGTGTCCGACGCGAAGCTCCGCGATATGATTAAGAATCTGGAGTTCACGGACGACAAGAGCAATCGCACTGTGAAGCTCTATGACGCCGGTGTGTCCCATGTGGACATCGAGCGCCGCTTTGACAACGAGAAGGTTCGCGTGACCGTGACCCTGCATGTTGCCAAGCCGGGCATCGTTATCGGCGCCAACGGCGCAAACATTGAAAAGATCAAGGCTGCCATCGCCAAGGAGCTGGGCGCGAACGCTCAGGTGATCCTCAACGTTCAGGAGATCAAGAATCCTGATCTGGATGCGCAGCTGGTCGCTGAGAACATCGCCGCGCAGCTGGAGAACCGCGTGTCCTTCCGCCGCGCGATGAAGAAGTGCCTGCAGAGCTCCATGCGTGCGGGCGCGAAGGGAATCAAGACCTCCGTTTCCGGTCGTCTGGGCGGCGCGGATATCGCGCGCTCCGAGGGCTATCACGAGGGTTCCATCCCGCTGCAGACCCTGCGTGCCGACATTGACTACGGCTTTGCCGAGGCGAAGACCGCTTACGGCCGTCTGGGCGTGAAGGTCTGGATCTACAAGGGCCAGGTTCTTCCGACTGCGAAGAAAGCTCCGGCCAAGACCGAAGGAGGCAAGTAAACCATGTTGATGCCCAAGAGAGTGAAGCGTCGCCGCGTCTTCCGCGGCCGCATGAAGGGCAAGGCCCAGCGCGGCAACTTCCTGGCGTACGGCGATATCGGCATTGTTGCCACTGAGCCGGCCTGGGTTACCGCCCGCCAGATTGAGGCTGCCCGTGTCGCCCTGACCCGCTACACCAAGCGCGGCGGTCAGGTCTGGATCAAGATCTTCCCGGATAAGCCGATTACTGAGAAGCCGGCTGAGACCCGAATGGGTTCCGGCAAGGGCTCCCCGGAGTACTGGGTAGCCGTCGTCAAGCCGGGCCGCGTGCTCTTCGAGGTGAAGGGCATTGCCGAGGCCGACGCTCGCGAGGGTCTGCGTCTTGCTCAGCACAAGCTGCCGCTCAAGACTAAGATCATCACGCGTGAGAAGACCAATGAAGGTGGTGAAGCGTAATGAAGAAGAATCAGTTCAGCGAGATGTCCGCTGCCGAGCTCAACGATAAGGTTGTGGAGCTGAAGAAGGAGCTCTTCAACCTGCGCTTCCAGCTGGCGACCGGCCAGCTGCAGGACACGATGGCGATCGCCAACACCAAGCGCGATATCGCCCGTGCCAAGACCGCCCTGCGCAGCCTCGAGCTTAAGGCTCAGGCGTAACCCGGGAAAGGAGATCGCATATGTCTGAAGTTAGAGGAATGCGCAAGACCCGCGTGGGCGTCGTCGTCAGCGACAAGATGGACAAGACCATCACCATCGCGGTCAAGTATCGCGTCCGCCATCCGCTGTATGGCAAGATCATGAACCGCACCACCAAGATCAAGGCCCATGACGAGAAGAACGAGTGTGGCATCGGCGACACCGTGCGCGTCATGGAGACCCGTCCGCTTAGCCGCGACAAGCGCTGGCGCCTGGTCGAGATCATCGAGAAGGCGAAGTAAGCCCTGTCGGATAAGGAGGAAAAAACTCAATGATTCAGCCGCAAACGCGTCTTAAGGTTGCCGACAACACCGGCGCCAAGGAAATTATGTGCTTCCGCGTTCTGGGCGGTTCCTTCCGCCAGAGCGCTTCGGTCGGCGACATCATCATGGCTTCTGTCAAGAGCGCAACGCCCGGCGGCGTTGTGAAGAAGGGCGACGTCGTGAAGGCCGTTATCGTCCGCGTGCACAAGAACTACCGTCGACCCGACGGTTCCTACATCTGCTTTGATGACAACGCTGCCGTTATCATCAATAACGACAAGCAGCCCAAGGGCACCCGTATCTTTGGACCGGTCGCCCGCGAGCTGCGCGAGCACGACTTCATGAAGATCGTGTCTCTGGCTCCCGAAGTTCTGTAAGGAGGTGGCGAAAGAATTATGCATATCCGTTCCAAGGATACGGTGGTTGTGATCACCGGCAAGGATAAGGGCAAGCAGGGTAAGGTTCTCACCGCCTTCCCGAAGACCGGCAAGGTTATCGTCGAAGGCGTCGCCATTGCCACCAAGCATCAGAAGCCGCGCCAGCAGGGCGTTCCGGGCGGTATCGTGAAGGCTGAGGCCGCCATCGACGCCAGCAACATGATGCTCGTTTGCCCCAAGTGCAAGAAGGGCGTTCGCGTTGGCTACAGCGTGCTGGAGAACGGCACCAAGGTTCGTGTCTGCAAGAAGTGCGGCGCGAGCATCGAAGACTAATGCAGGAGGAATTAAGAAATGGAAGCGCGTCTTTACGATAAGTACGTGACCGAAGTCGTTCCTGCCCTGCAGCAGAAATTCGGTTACAAGAACGTCAACCAGATCCCGAAGATTGACAAGATCGTCATCAACATGGGTCTGGGCGACTGCAAGGATAACCCGAAGGCGCTCGAGGCTGCCGTCAAGGAGCTCGAGACCATCGCCGGCCAGAAGGCCATGGTGACCAAGGCGAAGAAGTCCATCGCCAACTTCAAGCTCCGTGAGGGCATGAACGTAGGCGCTAAGGTGACCCTCCGCGGCGAGCGCATGTATGAGTTCATGGACAAGCTCATGAACATCGCTCTCCCGCGCGTTCGTGACTTCCACGGCGTGAACGCGAAGGCGTTCGACGGCCGCGGCAACTACGCGCTGGGCATCCGTGAGCAGCTCCTCTTCCCGGAAATCGAATACGATAAGGTTGAGAAGGTTCGCGGCATGGAAATGATCTTCGTGACCACCGCTCACACCGACGAAGAGTGCCGTGAGCTCCTTCGCCTGATGGGCATGCCGTTCGCGAAGTAAGGAGGAAAACAACATGGCTAAGACCAGTATGATCAACAAGCAGCAGAAGGAGCCGAAGTTCTCTACTCGTGCTTACACCCGCTGCCGCCTTTGCGGCCGTCCGCACTCCGTGCTTCGCAAGTACGGCGTCTGCCGCATTTGTTTCCGCGAACTGGCGTACAAGGGACAGATTCCCGGTGTCCGCAAGGCCAGCTGGTAAGGAGGGACTGAAATGCTCGTTAACGATCCCATTGCAGATATGCTCACTCGCATCCGCAATGCTCAAATCGCCAAGCATGACTCTGTGGTGATTCCGGCTTCCAACATGAAGAAGTCCATCGCTAAGATCCTGCTCGACGAAGGCTACATCAAGAGCGTCGACGTGATCGACGACGGCCTCGCCGGCCAGATCAAGATTGGCCTGAAGTACACCGACAAGAAGCAGAGCGTCATCGTTGGCCTCAAGCGCATCAGCAAGCCGGGCCTGCGCGTTTATGCGCAGTGCGAAGAGCTGCCGAAGGTGCTCGGTGGCCTGGGCATCGCTATCATCTCCACCTCCAAGGGTGTGATGACCGATAAGCAGGCCCGCGCGGCCAAGGTCGGCGGCGAAGTGCTCGCCTACATCTGGTAATTCACGACGCTGAAACGGAGGTAAAAACAATGTCTCGAATCGGAAGACATCCGATCGCAATCCCGGCCGGCGTCACGGTTACCGTTTCCGATGACAATCTTGTCACCGTGAAGGGCCCGAAGGGCACGCTGACCCAGGAGGTCAACAAGAACATCGCCGTGAAGGTTGAGGGCGCGCAGGTCGTCGTCACCCGTCCGAACGATGAGAAGCAGAACCGTGCGTTCCACGGTCTGTATCGCACCCTGATTGCGAACATGGTGACCGGCGTTTCCACCGGCTTCACCAAGACCCTGAACCTGGTGGGTACCGGTTACCGCGCCGAGGCGAAGGGCAGTACCCTGAACATCACCATCGGCTACAGCCATCCGGTCATCTTCGAGGCGGAGCAGGACATTCAGTTCGCCACCCCGAACCAGACCACGATCACTGTCAGCGGCATCGACAAGCAGAAGGTCGGCAACATCGCCGCGACCATCCGCGACGTGCGCAAGCCGGAGCCGTATCATGGCAAGGGTATCAAGTATGACACCGAGGTCGTCCGCCGCAAGGAAGGCAAGACCGGTAAGAAGTAAGAAAGGGAGTGAGCGCTAATGTTCACCAAACGTGATCGTAATGAGATCCGTGTGATCCGTCATGAGCGTGTGCGTAAGAAGATCAGCGGCACGCCCGAGATGCCGCGTCTGAGCGTGTATCGCAGCCTCAACAACATCTATGTGCAGGTGATCGACGACGTTGCCGGAAAGACTCTGGTTTCCTGCTCTACGCTGGATCCGCAGGTCAAGGGCCAGCTCGCCGAGCTGGACAAGAAGGGCGCTGCCAAGCTGGTCGGCAAGACCGTTGCCGAGCGCGCTATGCAGGCCGGCATCAAGCAGGTCGTCTTCGACCGCGGCGGCTACGTATATACCGGCCGCGTGGCGGAGGTCGCCGCAGGCGCCCGTGAAGCGGGCCTGGACTTCTAAGTCAAGGGAGGATACGAAAAATGCCTCAGGATATGGAAAAGAAGCCGTTCGAGCGCGGTGAGCGCCGCGAGCGCGGCCCGCGTCGCGAGCGCCGTCAGGAGAGCGAGTTTACCGAGAAGATGGTTTCCATCAACCGTGTCTCCAAGACCGTTAAGGGCGGCCGCAACATGCGC
>CAZACG010000123.1:0-5261 GCA_964483645.1 uncultured Oscillospiraceae bacterium
GGCAGATGGCAAAGCGGTTTCGGCTCAGAATCGGAAAAATCACGCCGACGGTTTCGCCGCCGAGCTTTTCGCGCACGTCCTGCGCGATATCCTCAACGCTGGCATAGTTGCCCTGTGCGCGGGCGACGATGGCCTCGGTCATCGCAACCACATCGCGGTCGCGGGGCGCAAGGCCGTCCTCCTTCATCGCTTGCAGAATAGAATCCGTGACGATATCCGCCAGATTGTCCCCTTCGCGGATGATGGGGGCGCGGATACCCATGGAAACAGTACCGATCATGCGGCTCATGGCTGTACACTCCTCGTTTGTTTGATAGCTTGTATCGAATTGGATAATCCATTCTCTTTGGCATTTACCCGAGTATTATACAACAACCACGTGCCCTTGTAAAATAAAAACTTTGCAAAACCGACTATTTTTCGCAAATTGTTCGGCCTTCGCTCCGCCTTGCGCCATGCATCTCGCCTTATGAACCGCTGGATTGGTACTTCGCCACGCCACAGCGCCAGAAAGCATAGCACGCGCCAAAGAAGACCAGCGCCCCGAGGGGGCAAAGACTCAAAAGCCAGTTGTCGCTCCTTCCGATCAGGTATTGGAGCGGATAATACTGAATCAGCGCATAGGGGATCACCACCGTGGAAAACTGAAAAATCCGCTTTCCGTAAACATCCACGGGATATTTTCCATACTCCCTGCCGCCGTCGGTAAACACATTCATGAATTCCAGCCCCTCCAGCGTAAAAAAACACATGGAGGCGTAAACCAGAAACAGCGAGGAAAAGAGCACCACGCCGCCCAGCAGCATCAAAATCACTGTGAAAACCTTGGGCGCAGACCACGTCACCGGGCCGGTCGTCATCGCGTAGGCGAAGATGATCACCGCCTGAATTGCTCTTCCCACGCGCGTGATCTCGAATTTGCTGCCCAGCACCTGCAAAATCAGGCTGCGCGGCCTGACCAGCACGCGATCAAACTCGCCCCGCCGCACAAGCCCGGCGAACGTATCAAAGCCCCGCGCAAGCATCTCCGCAAGCGAAAACTGCATCAGCACGATGGCAAAGCACAGCAGCACCTCGCCATAGGTATAGCCCTTGACGCTTGAAAAACGCATAAACATAAAGCTCACGCCGAAGAATGCGGCGAAGGAGACCAGCAGCTGTCCAAGCGTCAGCATCAGCATGGAAGCCTTGTATTGCATGGCGCACCGAACGCTCACCGATACATAATGCGCGTACAGGTGCAGAGAATCCATCCATCTTTTCATGCGCTCAACCTCCCTGCACCGTCATTTTCCGGGATGCACGGGCATACAGCAGCTTGCCCAGCACAACCAGCGTCACAAGCCAGAAGGCCTGCAAGCCGATGGCGCGCAGCATCTGTTGCGTACTCATGTCGGCGCTGTACACGCGCAAAGGCACATTCTGCATGGACGCAAAGGGCAGGCACTCGACCACCCTCTGCACACGTTCGGGAAAGAAGGGAATCGGGATGATTCCGCCGGAGAGGAACTCCGTCAGCGAAACAACCAGCGTCCGCAGACCATTGGGCGAGACGGTAAAAAAGGTCAGCATGTAAACCACCATCAGAAACGCCACGGCCACCCCATATCCCAGCACCATCGCGAGGAGGAACCCGCCAAAATGCGCGGCGCTCGCAGGCGCGCTCAGTCCATACGGGGCGGGCAGCAGCACGGCGAGCAGCAGCACGGGAAAGCAGCGCAGCAGCGCGCGGGAGAGACGATTGGCCGCGCTGCGTGCAAACCACATGTCGTAAAGATCCACCGGCCTGCACAGCTCGTAGACCACGTCTCCGCTTGCAATGCTGCTGAAAATCTCCGGCTCCACCGACCAGAGCATAAACAGCTGCAAGAACGCCTGCTGAAGCCATACATAGGTCACCGTCGCTTCAAAGCGCATGGGGAACGCGGCAGGGTCGGTTTCGTAAAAGGCCTTGTACAGCAGGATATTCATCGCACCCCAGAAGAACTGAGTCGCCAGACCGCCCAGCGCGGCCGCACGGTATTGCAGACCCATCGTTAAGCGAAGCCTGAAAAACGCCATATACTTTTTCATCGGCTTCACCTCACAGAATGTCGAGCTTTCTGTAAAGGTTGGCCACGGCCTGATCAATATCTTCCGCCTGCGCTCCGCCCGCCGCGCCCTCGCGCTGAATATCTTCAATAGAACCATCCAGCAAAATCCGCCCGCGTCCAATCAGGATAACGCGCTTGGCCAGCGCGCTGATATCCTGCATATCATGCGTGGTGAGAATGACCGTCGTTCGATGCTCGCGATTCAGACGCAAAACAAACTCCCGCACGGCGAGCTTGGATACGGCGTCCAGCCCAATCGTCGGCTCGTCAAGGAACAGAATGCGCGGCGAATGAATCAGCGACGCCGCCAGCTCGCAGCGCATGCGCTGACCCAAGGATAGCTGGCGCGTTGGCGTACGCAGAATCTGCTCAAGCTGCAAAAGCTCGGTCAGCTCCTCAAGCTTGCTGCGATAGCGCGCCTGCGGCACGTCATAGATGTCCCTGAGCAGCTCAAAGGAGTCAATCACGGGGATGTCCCACCATAGCTGCGATTTTTGCCCGAAGACTACGCCGATGTTTCGTACATGCTCCATCCTGTTCTTCCACGGTACGCGTCCGTCGACCACGCAGCTGCCGCTGTCCGGCCGCAGTATACCGCTTAAAATCTTGATGGTCGAGCTTTTTCCCGCGCCGTTTGGGCCCATATAGCCGACCATCTCGCCGTCCCCGATGGTAAAGCTCACGTCCGAAAGCGCGTTGATCTCGTCATATCTGCGCGAAAAGAGCGACTTGCAGGCTTCGCCAAAGCCCGCGTTTCTTCTGGCGATTTTGTAGGTTTTACAGATGTGTTCCATTGCAATCATGCTTGCTTCCTCCTGGTAGTTATAGGGTTTCTATCTTGCCAAGTCGGGGCAGCAGTCCCGTGAGATCGAACTGCTACAGGGACAGTGCGGGAAAAATGTAACACCTCTGTTTCCGTTCTGTCAATCCTTACATGAAAGGTTATGATGGATATTTCTTCCCCAAGCTCGCATTATCGTCCGGTTTTGCGGTATACGAGCGGCTTTGGTATCTGTACCAGCGTCATTTTTTGCCAACGGAGTCTTCGAGCCGTCATGTTCGGGAAAACATCGCTCACGCTTTCAGAGCAGCTAAAAAAGTCCGCGTGTTCCAAGTGAACATGGCGCTTCATGCAGCGTTTTATACTACGCCCAAATTCACTCTAGCCTTAAGAAAATTCACCGTCAGGTTACGCTTCGTGCTTATGGATCGCTGTAATCCGAGAACAGTATTACTCGATATGCTCAAAGAAATCGTTCTTCTCAACATCCTCTCCCACCGCCGAATAAGCCAAGCCGAACTCCGCATTGTCATACGGCCCGAAGTCCTCCACACGATACACCGTATCCTGCTGAGACGTATGGCATTCAAAGGCAGCCTCGGCCATATCAAACGCGGTCCGTCCGTCAAAAACCTCGAGCGGAACGCGCCAGTCCATGCGTATTCTCCCCTGATCATACAAGTGCAGATAGAGCTTCTTAATCTGCCATGGCTGCGTTTGCGCAAGCTTTTTATGCTGGTATCCTACATCTG
Organism: uncultured Oscillospiraceae bacterium; assembly: GCA_964483645.1. GTDB lineage: Bacteria > Bacillota > Clostridia > Christensenellales > Aristaeellaceae > Ventricola. The sequence goes on from CAZACG010000123.1 coordinate 3,627, forward strand.
CAGCCAACGCAACAGCCTGCTGCGCCGCGTCTGCCGCCACTCGATGCGCGCCATGTCCATATTCGCCGTTCACATCGTGGGTAAGGACAACCTCGGGACGGTAGCGCCTGTACAGTCCCGTCATATATCGAAGTACGCGCTGACGATTCCAAGCGTCATGCTTGTACATTTCATTCAGATTTGTGCTGAAAACATCCGGGAACGTACCAATGTCCGGGTAATGGCGCACGCCGCAAAGCCACAATCCGTCGAGCAATTCCAGCTTTCTGTACGGCGTTGCCGGAACGAGATATGCAACCTGTACGTTCATCCCTCTTTCTGCCGCATAATACGGGATCGTGCCGCCCATAAAGAGCACCTCGTCATCCGGATGCGCAGAAATCAGCAGTAGATCCGCTTTTTCATGCGGCGGCATCCAGCGCTGCACCCAGCCCGGCACATCGCCTTCGCCAAAAACATGCACCTCTGCCAGCCTCACGCTGCCTTTTCCGCGCATAGGAAGCAGGCGTACCACATCGCCCGCCTCCTCAAGCGTGACATATTCCGTCAGAAAGGGCGCTTCGCTGGTATAGATGCTCTTCCATTTTCCGTTTTCATCTTGGGTCTGCACCTCAAACGGACAGGTCGCGTTGCTGAATTGCAGATAGAGTCCCGCGATTCTTTCGCCATGCTCGGAAGAAATCAGCAGACGATCCGTGCTTGAACAAATCCATGCGGACTCGTAGCTGCCGTCCGTGACGCTTTTGAGCAAACTACCCGCCTGATTGCGCACGACGCATTGCGCGGTAATCTCCTGCGCCGTTTGGGCAAGCGACGCCGTCGCACCCAACAAGATGAGCAGGCATAGGTATAGAGTGATCATCTGCTTGTTCATGTTTTCTTTTCCTCCGTATAGCGCATGATGCGCCGCTTCACGTCAAAGTCTCCTGTCCGTTAAACGATTTTCCGTATAACGCTCCGCTTCATTTTCCCGTATGGAGAATTTCAAATACAAAACCGTCCCGTTCCCACCGGAAATCGCTTGCATTCCTCTGAATCACACGTTCCCAGAAGAGACGGGCGCTTTCGCTGCCATATGCAGGCTTTACCTCCCACGGTCCTTCATGCAGCGCAAAGCAGGCCTGCGCCGCCTGCATTCCAACGCCCTTTCGTCTGTATTTGGGAACCACCAAGAACTCTGCAATGCTATATCTTTTATTCTCATTTTTGCGAATCATAGCAAAGCCCAACAGCTTTTCCGTTTCATATTCCCGAATCAAATACGCCTCACGCTCTGGCTCGGTAAAATACGCCTCAAACCACGGATAATCAAAGAGCGCGTCATTGTTCATTTCATTCTGATCCGTCAAGCTTTCCTCAAACAAAGAATACTGGAGCAAGCGGAACAGCATATCGCGACTTTCTCTTCCTGCGCGTTCCAATACACTCTTCATTCATCATCCCCCTTTTCAACCCATAAGGGTATTCTATCATAAGATTCATGATGTTGAAAAGCCCTGATCCACTAAAGCCATTGTCTTCAGTATTGAACAGCTCAGAAAAGCTCTCCATCGTTTCGCCCATGACTGTCAAACATTTTCGGACGTAAAAGAAAAGACCCAACATGCTCCGCGCCAATTCACTCCCGTGCAGTTC
>CAZACG010000124.1:0-3739 GCA_964483645.1 uncultured Oscillospiraceae bacterium
CGATTACCGACGACGCCAACCCTGCCGCGCAGATGCTGCCGGGCTATCGTCAGGTCAATCCGATGGTCTTCTGCGGCATCTATCCTGCCGACGGTGCGGATTATGAAAATCTGAAGGACGCGCTTGAAAAGCTGCGCTTGAACGATGCGTCGCTGACCTTTGATCCCGAAACCAGCCAAGCACTGGGCTTTGGTTTCCGCTGCGGTTTCCTGGGTCTTCTGCATATGGAAATCATTCAGGAACGCTTGGAGCGTGAGTTTGATCTGGATCTGATTACGACTGCGCCGAGCGTTATCTATAAGGTACATCAGATAGACGGCGCGGTGGTGGAGGTGGACAACCCATCCAATCTGCCGCCCATAGGCGTGATTGATTATATGGAGGAGCCGTACGTCAAGGCGAGCATCTACACGCCGCAGGACTATGTCGGCGCGCTGATGGAGGTATGCCAGAACAAGCGTGGCGTTTTCAAGGATATGGTATACGAAGGGGCGCGCGTGTGTCTGCATTATGAAATGCCGCTCGCAGAGATTATTTATGATTTCTTTGATCAGATTAAGAGCCGCAGCCGCGGTTACGCAAGCTATGATTATGAGCTCTTCGGCTATCGGCAGAGCGATCTGGTGAAACTGGATATGATGCTCAACGGCGAAATCTGCGACGCGCTGTCCATGATCGTGCATCGTGATCGTGCTTATGCACGCGGACGCTCCATTGCCGAAAAGCTCAAGGACGTTATTCCGCGTCAGCTTTTTGAGATTCCGATTCAGGCGGCGATCGGCGGCAAGGTCATCGCGCGAGAGACGGTCAAGGCTATGCGCAAGGATGTGCTTGCCAAGTGCTATGGCGGCGATATTTCCCGTAAGCGCAAGCTGCTTGAAAAGCAGAAGGAGGGCAAGAAGCGCATGAGACAGCTGGGCAGCGTCGAGGTCCCCAGCGAGGCGTTTATGGCTGTGCTGAAGATGGATGAATAAGCAAGCGGCTTTTTACAAAAAAGGAAAGGGAGAATGCAATGCTGACGATGTATCAAATGATTAAGGTACTTATCGGGGTGTTGTCTGTGCTGGGCTATGGCGCAGCGTATAAGCGGCTGCGATTGCCTACATGCTTTTTCCCGGTGACGTTGGTAGCGGGCGTTTCACTGACGCTGTATGGCTTTGGCTTCTTTTCCGCGCTGAAAATCGGCAGCTATGCGATTATTCTGGTGGGCCTCGCACTGTTGCTGATGAATCGCAAGCGTTTGCGGTCGTTTTTGATGGATCCGAGCATTCTGCTGTGTCTGGTGGCGGGCGTGTGGCTTTTCTGCATCACGCGCGGAGCGATGCTTTCCCATTGGGACGACGGATCACACTGGTATCGGATCTGCAAGTCGATATATGTTGAAAGCGCATTTCCGACAACGCCGGACATCCTGTATTACAATTATGTCCCGGGCTGTCAGCTATGGGTGTATTTTGTCTTGCAGTTTATAGAATTCACCATTCCGGATTTGCTTTTTGCGCAGGGGCTGATCAATATTGCCTGCGTGGCGACGCTGTTTGCGGGCGCAGAAAAAGCAAAAACGCGCAAAGAAAAGGGCTTTGCGTTGGCGGTGATCGCCGTAGCCGACGTTACGCTGTGCGCGATGGACATCGGCACATATGTGTTGATGGTGGATTTGCAGCTGGGCTTGACGGCCATGGCGCTGCTGATTCTCCTGCTTGATCAGGGCGCAAAGCGTCATGCGCTCATTCCTGCGATGCTCATCAGCGTGTTTTTGTTGCTGGTGAAAAACAGCGCGGTGTTTTTCCTGCTGGCGGTGTTTCTTTGGGCGGCGGCCTATCAGCACTGGCGCGGCAAAAAACTGGCGGCATGCGTAGCGCTGTTGGTCTTGATTCCGCTTTTGCTGCGCGGTGCATATGCTGTGCGCATGAACATGGTATATGCCGATGCGGCGGCAAGCCCGCAGTCGATGTCCCTTGATCGTTTTGCCCAGATGCTCTCGCTCAAGGACGCAGATTCGATGAAGATATTTACGGAACGGTTCCTGTATAAGTTCATTATCGGAGATACGGCGCTGCCGATTGCCGTATATGTCAGCTTTTTCCTGCTGGCCGTGTTCTTCTTTGGACTGCGCCGCGAGGATAGGCTTGACGCTGCGGCCGGTGTGCGGGTGAATCTGATAGCCGGAGCGATCATGACCGTAACCTATGCGCTGATGCTCTATCTGACCTATGTGTTTACGATGAACGTCAACGAGATGATTTCGGTCAACAGCTTCTATCGCTATTATGGGTCGATGGTGATCGTGTTGGCGGGTTCGACGATTTATATGGGATTGAACGCTGTCCTGCGTGAACGTCTGGGCGGCGGAGAAGGGCGGCTGTATGCATCGGCGTTGCTGCTCTTCGCGGTGATCGGCATGTCGGGCGCCTATCCGCGACGCTACATCTGGGGGCAGAATCGTTTTTCCGGACCGGATTATTATGAACCGCAATTCTGGCAGACCATGGTGTATCATATTCCGCAGAACAGGGTGTACAGCGGACAGCATTATATGCTTCTTTGGAACCCCGAGGATTATTATGATGGTTATGTGCTCAATAATCTCGGCGCTTCATATCATGTCGGCGCGTGGCTTCGTTCGGAAAAGGTGGATGCCATTTCCCTTGACGATCTTGAGGAAGGGCTTTCGCAGGAACAAATGGATGCGCTTTCTTCCTGTGATCAGCTGGTGTTGATGTCGGATATGACGCCGTATGCGCAGATGCTGGAGCCTTATCTGGAGAAGGCGGGACTTTCTGTTGAGCATTTGACGAAGGGCTTGGTGAGCGCTGAACGGGAAAGCGGTGCGAATTGATATGCTCTTTGCCTGAATTGGAGAGCCGTTGAATGATGACCAATGAGATTTCGATCTATATCCACATTCCTTTTTGTGTAAAAAAATGCGCCTACTGTGACTTTGCGTCCTTTTCGGGACGCATGGCACAGGCGGAAGCCTATGTTCAGGCCGTCTGCCGCGAAATGCGTGAGCAGGCGGCTTTCTTTGGCGCACGAAACGTGCGCAGCGTGTTTATCGGCGGCGGAACGCCAACCTTGCTCACAGGTGCGCAGATCGGCGAGCTTTTGAATACGCTCAGGGCTTGTTTTTCGCTGGATGACGACGCAGAGATTACGATGGAGGGAAATCCGGGGACGCTGAGCTTGGAACGGCTTGTCGCTTATCGCGCAGCGGGCGTGAATCGGCTGTCGCTGGGCGTGCAGAGCATGAACGATGACTTGCTTGCTTCCATTGGGCGCATTCATACGGCGCGGCAGGCGGAGGAAGCGGTTTTTCTGGCGCGCGAGGCTGGGTTTGAAAATCTCAATCTGGATTTAATGTATGGCTTGCCGGGGCAGACGTGTGCGCAGTGGACACAGACGCTTGAACGTGCGATGGCACTTGAACCGCAGCATCTGAGCTGTTACAGCTTGATCGTGGAAGAGGGTACGCCGCTCTTTGACGCTGTGCAAGCAGGAAACTGCGCGTCGCTGCCGGATGAGGAGTCCATGGAGGCAATGGACGAGGCGACGTTTCGGCTGACGCGTGAGGCCGGATATGAGCGTTACGAGGTGTCCAACTATGCCCAAGCCGGCTTTGAATGCCGACACAACAGGGTTTATTGGGAATGCCTTCCGTATCTGGGACTGGGACTGAACGCGCACAGCGATATGGATGGGAAACGGTTTTATAATCCTGCGGATTGGGAAGCCTATATGC
>CAZACG010000124.1:3839-5255 GCA_964483645.1 uncultured Oscillospiraceae bacterium
CAAAAAGATATGAAAAGGCTGTTGACAAAAAAGGCGCGGCGTGGTATCTTAAACACGCTGATTAGCACTCAAGCCGAATGAGTGCTAACAACGCCGAAAGGAGGAAAGCACGATGGATCTCATCGAACGCAAGTACAGAATCCTGCAGGCTATCATCGACGACTATATCCTGACTGCTCTGCCGGTCGGCTCCAGAACGATTTCAAGAAAGTATGAGCAGAAGCTTTCCTCTGCGACCATCCGAAACGAGATGAGCGATTTGGAGGAGCTGGGCTATCTGGACTCGCCGCATACTTCGGCGGGGCGCATCCCTTCCTATAAGGCATATCGCCTGTATGTGGATCAGATGCTTCGGCCCGTTCCGCTTTCCGCAGAAGAAACCGCCTTCATCAACAGCTGCTTTGATAAGCGGATTCATCAGGTGGAGGAGCTTTCCGCGAGGATTGCAAGGGCGCTCTCCAGCGTGACGCATTATACCACGGCCATCATGACCAGGACGCCGCGCAGCGAACAGCGGCTCAGCCATTTGCAGTTGGTGCCCGTAGCCGACAGACGCGCGCTGCTGGTGCTTGTGACCCAAAGCGGAACGGTTCACCAGAATGTGCTCGAGTTGGATGCGCCGATTGCGCCGGATGAGCTTTACACGGTCTCCCGTATTCTCAGCCAGCAACTGGAGGGGTGTGCGCTCAGCGAGCTTTCTCAAGCGCTCATTCAGCTTTCGATCGGCTCAAGGAACAGCATGAGCACCATTGCTCACGCGATGGCGGATCAACAGCCCAGACAGGAACAAAGCGACATTCCGTCGCTGGTCGTTGGCGGGCGTTCCAATTTGCTCGGTTTTCCGGAGTATTCCGATGTAGACAAGGCGAAGGCGCTGATCTCTATGCTGGAAACCCGCGAAAAGGTAGTGTCTCTGCTCTCCCAGCATGGAGAGATGGAAATCTCCGTGCGTATCGGTCCGGAGACGGGCATGGAGGAAACGAAGGATTGTTCCATTGTTACGGCGAGTTATCGCATGAGGGATGGACGGGTGAATACGATCGGTCTGATCGGTCCTACGCGCATGCAGTACGGCAAGGTGCTTTCCGTGCTCGGACAGGTTGGCCGGTCACTGACGGAATTAATCAATGAGCACGGCTCACAGCCATGATGCATCATGAAAAAGAATCAAAACAATCAGAGCCGAAGGGAACGCGCCGCAGGCACGATTCGGGAACGGATTCAGCGAGCTGCGGACGACCTGAGAGAAAGGGCAAAGCATATGAACAGCGAAGAGAATGTAAAGACCGAGGGAATCCCGGAGGAAGCCGTGCAGCAGGAGGAAGCTGCGCAGATGGATGGCCAAGCGCTGGCTGCGGAGCTTGAAAAGGTCAAAGCGCAGTGCGAGGAATATCTTGATCTGGCGCAGCGCAAGCA
>CAZACG010000125.1:0-5188 GCA_964483645.1 uncultured Oscillospiraceae bacterium
GGGGATGAAATTCCCCATCGTATTCCATCGCGAAGCGATTTTGATAAAATAGTCAGGGAGCGAAACGAGACCTGACGGGGAAGTTCCTCAAGGCCCAATTTTATTTGAGAATAATATCAATAGGGCTGTCAGGAAAAAACCAACGATCCTAAGAACATGAAGGGCATATCGACCATGGGATGCGTCGATGCTTCAAAGGATGATTCTTAGAATATCTGGTTTGATCCTGACAGCCCTTTGTTTGTGTGGATTTCGGCAGGCGCATTGGCGTTGTATGATGATCACACTGAATGGGACTATCAGAACACGTTTTTCTGCGCAAGCTCGGCGGCCAACAGAAAAGCGGATTGTGCGGGCGGGAGACGATTGTCAAACTCAATATGCGCGGCTTTGCGGTAGAGCGCTTCCCGCTGGGCGAAGAGCGTGCGCATGCGCTCAGCTTTGTCGCCTGCGAGATTGGGACGCATGTCCTGCCCCACGTCGGCAATCATGTCTTCAAGGGGACGGTTGAGCCAGACGACCAGTCCGTGCGCGCGCATCAGCGCGATATTTTCTTGCCGCGTAACGATTCCGCCGCCTGTGGATACGATGCACGGCGCTACGCTGCAAGCTCTTTTGAGCGCAGCGGTTTCACACAGTCTGAAGCCTGAATCGCCGACTTCGTCGAAGATCTGAGGGATCGAACGCCCTTCAAAGCGCTCGATCTCCTCATCCAGATCCATCAGCGGACTAGCGGTCATTTCGGCAAGCCTGCGGCCAATCGTGCTTTTTCCCGCGCCCATCATGCCGATCAGAAAGAGGGTTTTACGCATGCTCGCTCTCCTTTGCCGCGCGGTAGGAGCCTAGCAGGCGGCAGTTCTCGCAGTCGGATTGCAGGGAATTCATGAGAATCTCCAGCGTGGCAGTGGAGACGTCTCCGGCCAAATCAATGTAAAAGCGGTATTCCCAATTGCTCTCGTGCAGCGGACGGGATTCAATGTGCGTCAGGTTCATTCCCATGGCGACAAAGCTGGACAGCGCGCGCATGAGCGTGCCTCGCTCGTGGCGGACGGTGAAGGTGATCGTCGCCTTGTCCGGTTTGCCGATGGGCGTTGGGGAGGCGCTGACGATGACAAAGCGCGTGTGATTGCTGTTGAAGGAATGAATGTCCGGCGCGAGAATCTCAAGCCCATAATGCTTGGCGGCCAGACGTGAGGCGATTGCTGCGTATTGCTTCTGCCCCAGCTTGGCAACATGTTCGGCGGCGATGGCTGTATTGAAATACGGCGTTTTGATCCAGTTCGGATGCGCGTCAAGGAAAATGCCGCACTGCGCAAAGCCCTGTTCGTGGCTGAAAACGGTTTGAATGTCCTCGAGCTTTGTCCCCGGAATGCCGAGCAGGCAGTGTTCCACACGTACCAGCTGCTCGCCGACGATATGGCAGCTGTACTTGCCCATCAGGTCATATACGTCGTGAATGGAGCCGGAGGAGGAGTTTTCAATGGGCAATACGCCGTATTTCACGTCGCCGCGTGCGACGGCGATGAAAATCTCCTCAAAGGTCTTCATGCATACGCGGTCACAGTCCGCGCCAAAGAAGCTGACGACAGCGCTCTCGCTGAAGGCGCCGGGAATGCCGTTATAGGCGACGAGCTGTCTTGGACATAGATCGTCGAGGTATCTGCGCTGTTCCTGACGGGAAAGGCGCATCAGCTCGCTGAAGAATTCTGTAGCGGGCTGTTTGAGGAGCTCCTCTTGAATTTGCGCGGCGCGGTCGGCGAGCACGGCCTGCTCGCGGGACGCATCGAGGATGTCCATACGGTTTTCGTGCTTGTAGCGCGCTACGTCGCGGGCGACGAGCATCCGCTGCTCAAAGAGCCGAGCCAACTGGCGGTCGATGGCGTCGATCTCGGCGCGGCATTGAATAAGGTCTTTCATCTGCGGCCCCTCCTCATGATTGAAGCGCTTTGCTCGCTGCATCGTCCATCATCAGCTCGCACAGTGCAATGGCAAGAATGCTCTCGATGACCACGACAGCGCGCGGTACGATGCAGGGATCGTGGCGGCCGGCAACGCTCAGAAGCGTGTTTGCTCCGCTGAGCACATCGACGGTTTTTTGCTCCTTGGCAATGGAAGGCGTGGGCTTGACGGCCGCGCGCATAATAACGGGCATGCCGTTGGTGATGCCGCCGGTGATGCCGCCGTTGTGATTGGTATAGGCGCGAACCTGACTGCCGTCCATATACATCGGATCGTTAGCCTGACTGCCACGCAGGGAGGCCAACGCCATGCCATCGCCAAACTCGATTGCTTTGATGGCGGGGATGGAGAAGCCCAACGTGCTGACCACGCTTTCGACCGAACCGAAGAATGGCGAGCCGATTCCTGCAGGGACGCCCACCGCGGCGCATTCGATCACGCCGCCGACGCTGTCACCATCCGATCGTGCAGCTTCGATTTGCGCGCGCATGTCTCCCTCGCATGTGGGATTCAGCAGGGGAAAGTGGCTCTTGTGCAGCTGTAAAAGCGTTTGCGCGTTGATATGGACGGGATCAAATGCGGCATCCGAGCAGCCTGCGACAGAGGCGATATGTGCGCCGATGGTTATGCCCTTTTGGGTGAGAAGATGGCGCGCAATGCTTCCGGCAAAGACGAGGGGCGCGGTCATGCGGCCTGAAAAATGACCGCCGCCGCGCGGATCGTTGTATCCGCCGTACTTGACGAATCCCGCGTAGTCCGCATGTCCCGGACGCATTTTCGCGCGAAGCTGCGCATAGTCGCCGGAGCGCACATTGGTGTTTTCAATCATGCCGCAAATCGGCGCGCCGGTTGCGCGTCCGTCAAGGACGCCGGAGAGGAGCTTGACGCTGTCTGCTTCTTTGCGCGCGGTGGCCGTCGGATCGTTGCCGGGGGCTCTTCTGGCCATGTGAAAGGCGATATCTGCTTCGTCAATGGGCGTTCCGGCCGGCACGCCGTCGACGACAACGCCAATGGACGGGCCATGGGATTCGCCGAAAATGGTCAGCTTAAACTGCTCGCCGAAGTTTGCTCTCATTGTGCATGTCCTCCAAGACTTTTGAATTCTTCCCAAAATGCAGGTGCGGATTTGCTCACGGCTTGTGCATCCGAGATTACGAGCGCGCCGTCCGCAAGCGCGGAGGCGACGGCCATAGCCATGACAATGCGATGATCGTTGCAGCCGTCGATGGAGGCGGCGTGGAGCGGACTGCCCCCGCAGATCATCAGGCCGTCTTCAAGCTCACGGATATCGCAGCCACAGGCACTCAGCGCCCTTTGCATGGCGCTGAGACGGTCGCTTTCCTTGATGCGCAGCCGCGCTGCGCCGGTGATACGGCTTTCCCCCTCGGCGGAGGCCATGGCGACGGCGAGCGCGGGAACCAGATCCGGCGTCTGCATGACGTCGAAGCTTTGAGCGTGCAGCTTTGAGGGAAATACAGTCAACCGGTCGCGGCAGAATCGAATGTCCGCGCCCATTTGCTGAAGATAGGATACAATGGCGCGATCTCCCTGTGCGCTCTCCATGTCAAGGCCGGTCAGCGTGATGGGACCGCTGTCTCCGAGCGCGCCTGCGACGAGATAGAAGGCGGCATGGCTCCAATCTCCTTCGACCGAAACCGCGCCCGGCGAAATGGCGCGCTGGTTGCCCGGAATGACGAGCGTCTGCGGATCCTGCCAATGGGAAACGATGCCGTAGCTCGCTTGAATACGCCGGGTCAATTCCACGTAGGCGCGGGATTCAAGATGTGTGGTGATGCGGATAACGCTCTTGCCCTCAAGCAGTGGAAGCGCCAGCAGAAGCCCCGTGATGAACTGGCTGCTTACGTCGCCGCGCAGCGCATATTCGCCGCTGCGCAGCTGTCCCTCTACGGTGAGCGCATCACCCTCGAGCGTCCAGCGAATGCCCATGGGCGTAAAGAGCTGCTCATATACGTGCAGCGGACGCTGCATCAGCCGTCCGTGTCCGAGCAGGCGAACGGGGCCGCGTCCGTCCAGCGCAAGGGGGATGAAAAAGCGCAGTGTAGAACCGGATTCTCCGCAGTCAAGAATGCGCAGCGGCTGGCAACCGGAGGGAGACGCGCCTTTGATGGATGCGCAGATCAGGCCGGGCTGCTCGTGAGGGGTGATTTCCGCTTCGGCAATCAGACCGAGCGCTTTGGCACAGGCGAGCGTCGCTTCGATATCGCGGGAAAACTGAAGCGGCGCGATATGAGAACGCTCCTTTGCCATGGCGGCGAGCATGACTGCCCGATGCGAGGCGGATTTGCCGGGAATGACGCGCAGACTGCCGGAGAGCGAGCTGGGGAAAACGGTCTTGTTCATACAAACCTCCGTGTGAAGAGCGGATGCGGGATTCTTGGCCAAAGGGGCGCATCGGATTAGCAAACCGCCGATAAAGAGGAAAATCGCTTATCAGAGCATATCCCTGAGCTGCTCTGCTGTCAGTGGAACGCCCTTACATGCGCCGAGCTGCGTGAGGAGGACGGTACGAATGGTTCGGCCCTCGGCCTTTTTGTCAATAGCCATGGCCGCACAGAGCGTATCGCTATGCAAAACTTGCGGAATTTCGCAAGGCAGCGCATAATGCTTGAGCAGCGATTTGATACGCGCTGACGTACCCGTGGGGGTGATGTCGAGCATCTCGCCCCAGCGCGCAGCGGCAACCATGCCGATACACACGGCCTCGCCATGCAGGAGCACGCCATAGCCCATGCTGTTTTCAAGCGCATGCGCGAGCGTATGGCCGAAGTTGAGCTGCATGCGCACACCGTGATCGTGCGGATCTTCCTGTACATAGCGCGCTTTGATGGCGCAGCAGCGCGCGACAATCTCGGGCAGATGCGAGGAAAGCGCCTCTCGCGTGCCGATGGCTTCCAGCTGCTCAAAGAGCGCACGGTCAGCGATGCAGCCGTATTTGATCACCTCGCCCAGCCCTGCGCCGACTTGACGCGCATCGAGCGTTTGGAGCGTGTCGCAGTCGATGATTACCAGCTCCGGCTGATAAAAGGCCCCCAGCAGATTCTTGCCGCGCGGATGATTGACCGCGACCTTGCCGCCCACGGAGGAATCCACCTGGGACAGCAGCGTGGTGGGAATCTGAATAAAGCGTACGCCGCGCAGGAAGGTGCAGGCGGCGTAGCCTGTTAGATCACCGATCACGCCGCCGCCCAGCGCGAGGACGAGATCCGAA
>CAZACG010000126.1:0-5163 GCA_964483645.1 uncultured Oscillospiraceae bacterium
CCAGCTCACGGATGTTGCTCTCCACGCGCCCGGCAATCAGCTCAAGCATGTCGTTGGACACCTCGATGTGCTCGTTGTCTGCCTTCTTACGCAGGATGGCAACGCGCGTGTCGAAGTCCGGTTTTTGGATATCGGCGATCAGGCCCCACTCAAAGCGGGAGCGCAGCCTCTCTTCAAGCCTTGCAATCTCGCGCGGCGGCTTATCAGAGGAGATGATGATCTGCTTGCCGGCATTGTGCAGCGCATTGAAGGTATGGAAAAATTCCTCCTGCGTAGAATCGCGGCCCGCGATAAACTGGATATCGTCTAACATCAGCACATCCACATTGCGGAAGCGGTTGCGGAATTCGACGTTCTTGTTGTTCTTGATAGCGGCGACCAGTTCGTTGGTGAACATCTCTGCCGGCAGATAGAGAATGCGCATATTGGGAAAATGCTCCTGAATGAAGTGGCCGATGGCCTGCATCAGGTGCGTCTTGCCCAAGCCCACGCCGCCGTAGAGGAAGAGCGGATTGTAGGCTACGCCCGGCGCTTCGGCGACGGCAAGGGATGCGGCATGCGCAAAACGGTTGGAGGAACCGACGACGAACGTATCGAAAGTGGATTTCGGGTTAAAGGTATTCGCCTCGCGAATCGCGCCCTGCTCCTCCTTCTTCTGCTTCTCCTGCCATGCCACGCGCTCGGCGACGCTCATCAGCTCCACCGTCATCTCGCGGCCGACAACTTGGCTGACCGCTTCGGTAATCATCGGCAGATAGTAGCCGCGGATTCTGCCCGCGATAAAATCGCTGATGACCTCAATGGCAAATTTGTCCTCCTGCATATAGACGGGCTTGAGCGGCTGCTCGATCCACGTCGTAAAAGAGACGCTGGCAATCTCCTCGCGCAGCAGCGCTTTTGCTTTTTCCCAGATTTCGTTGTGATCCATCGCGGAAACCTCCGTATCTTTTGCTGAGCGTTAAACGCTTATTTGATCCCGCCGTCCGACGCCTGCAAGCGTTCGGCAGGGTTTTGATCATCCCTCTTTATCCACATCTGTTCCACATATTCCTGTGGATATCCTGTGGACACCGACAAGATTTGCACACCCATGTGGACAACTTAGGCATTTTTGTGGATAACTTTTTCAGTAACGTCCCTATCATATCAAAAAAAAGCCCTGTTTTCAAGGCTTTTTTGGCGTCCGAATTTATCCACAAAATGCAAGTTATCCACAGATATCCTGCCGACAAGTCCCATCTTGTCCACAACATCCTGTGGTTAGCATGCCCTCCACACCACAATTATTCCCCTCAAAAGCACAACTTCCGTCATTTTTCCGTAAAGTTATGCAAATCTTTGTCAGAAAAAAATCAGATATATCCGCCGTCCACGCCCAGCACCTGCCCGGTAATAAACGCCGCTTCATCCGAAAGCAGGAACGCGCACGCGCTTGCCACATCCTGCGGCGTACCCAGCCGTCCAAGCGGCGTCTCCTGTGCAAGCTCGGCTTTGGTCTGCTCGCTGTGCTCGTCCATCATGCGCGTGTCGATTACCCCCGGCGCGACGCAGTTGACCCGCACGCCGCTGGGACCAAGCTCCTTGGCCAGCGCACGGGTAAACCCGATCAGCGCCGCCTTGCTCGCGGAATACGCCACCTCGCAGGATGCGCCCACACGCCCCCACATGCTCGACACCGTCACAATCGCTCCGCTCTGCCGCGAAACCATGCCGCCCGTCAGCGCGCGGCACAGATAGAACGCGCCGGAAACATTGACGTCCATGACCTCATGCCACTGCTCGTCCGTCATCTCCGATAAAAGACCCGTATAGGACACGCCCGCATTGAGCACCAGCGCATCCACACGGTGATGCAGCGCAAGGATGCTTTGGCACATGCGCGCCGCCTGCGCGCTGTCAGACAGGTCGCCCTGCACGGCATGCACGTCGTATCCCTCTGCGCACAGCGCTTGAGCCAGCGCCACAGCTCTGTCGATGCCGCGGTTAGCATGCGCCCAAACGGTGTATCCCCTCTGCGCCAGCTCTCGGACGCAGGCCTCGCCGATTCCGCCGGACGCTCCGGTGACCAGCACAATTTTTCTTGGCATATGGTTTCTTCTCCTTGACGAATCGTATGATTCCTGATTATACTACGCTTAAGCTGAAAAACACAATGCTTGGCGCGCAGAAGGCCGCCGAAACTCAACGCTTCAGCATCGGAGGCATGCACATGGGACTTCAAATTTATTGCAGCAAAGACTTTGACACGCAGAAGGCAGAACGCTTCTTTAAAGAACGCCGAATCGGCTATCAGCGCGTGGATGTGCTCAAATACGGCATAGGCAAGCGCGAGCTGGAAAGCGTTGTCGCCGCCGTCGGGCTTGACAGCCTGTGCGATAAGGACAGCAAGGCCTACCGCGAGAGCGTGATCGCCTATACGCAAAATCGGGATACCATTCTCGCCGGACTGATGGAAAAGCCCCGGCTTTTGCGTCTGCCCATCGTGCGAAACGGCAGACTCGCTACGGTCGGCTACTGTCCGCAGGTATGGGAAAAGTGGATCGAGGAAAAGAAGCTCTCTCTTTGATATTCCTCCCTCAATGAGGGAGCCTTTTCGTATGCGCAGCTTTGGATGCTTCACGCCGCTGATCCCCTACCGAAGCTTATACCCCAAGCCTTCCTCTCCGAGGAAGGTGGCTCGCCGTAGGCGAGACGGAAGGATTTCCCCATTCAGAGAGAGTTCCCCACAACAGGTAACATGAAAAAGGCCGTCAGGATCACACCACGATGGAATAATCGTGGCTGTTCCCGACAGCCTTTTGCTTTTATACAAATCGTTCGCTTGGATCGACCGACGCATTATCGCTGCATCAGCGCATCGTCCGCAATGAAATAACCTTCTCCGTCCACTTGAAGGGTCAGCGCTGCGCCGCCGATCGTCTCTCCCGTCTGCGCATCCAGCACATTGATGGTGATGACGGGATTTTTTGCGTCCGGCATAGGCGTTTGATCACTGAAGACGACAGTCTCGCCCACGCTCTTGGCCGAGGTGCCTACGCTCACATAAGCGCCTTCCATCGGATCCCATTTCATGAATACGCCGCTAGGCGCACTCATCTCAAACGTCGCATCCTGAGGCACGCCGTCCTTGCCGATGACGCTAAAGGTGAGCATGAGTCCGGACAGAGAGCTGTCCTGCGGCGTGTAACGGCGCATGGTCGATAATTCCAGCGTCTGCCCGCCTGAGAGCCGAGCGCGCAGCGTAAGCAGCGTCTCCTCCTCGCGAGCATAGCCCAGAATGCCCGGCGTATAGCAGGCCAGAATCGAGCCGTAACCGCCATTCTGAACAAAATCGCCCATCTGCGCGTCATGCCAGCTTTCGCGCTCCTCCTCTGAGAGCAGACCACGCTCGACAATCATCTCCTCCAGCTCGCCAAGAAAGGCTTCGTAGCTGTCCTGAAGGGAGAGCAGATCGTCCACACTCAGCAGCGGATCGCCCTCCGCCGCCCATGCGCACACGGGCAGCGCCAGCATCAGCAGACAAATGATGACAATGCGCATGGTTTTCCCTCCCCATTCAGGAGCGCTTCGCAGCGCCACTTATTTGCAGAAATATACAATATCGCTGACATTGCGCTCGCGTGAGCCGCTGGTCTTGTTGATGCGCTCGCCGTTGATAATCAGGGTAGCACTTCCACCGCCGTCCAGATTATAGGCCACCTGACAGCCCTGCTCCATAAAGACCTCCTGAAGCTCCTGCAAGGTCATACCCAGATCGCTCCAGCCCTCGCGGCGGCCGTCCGCAACGACGACCACATAGTGATTCTCATCCACCCAGCCGATCGCCGTGCGCGGCTCGCGGATACTGTCCTTGGTGGAGATGATGTACTTCTCCGGCAGCGGCACAATCTCGCCGTCGCGCACAAGCAGCGGGCCGAAGGTAAAGCTCTGCTGCACGCCGTTTGCGATGTATTCCTCGCCCAACCCGGCCTTATACTCCGCCTTCGTCAGACCGGAGAACGAGCCGTCGCTGTATACAAACAGATGATCGCGGGAGCCGGGCTCGTCGCGATAAAGCTCGCCGTTGCGGATGACCAGACCGATCTTGTCCTTGTAATTATAGTAGTCGCCGTTGATGGCGAGCACGGCGTTATGGCGCGCCGCGATATCGCTGGTGGCCTCCGCATTGTTCTTGGAGTATTTTTCGCCCGCAAACGCCGTTTGCAGCTGATCGGCACGCGTGGTGTACACGTTGGCGACGAAGAAGCGCAGCTCCGTGTTGTTGAAGGCATGGCACCGACGTTCAAGCTCGATTTTGAGGGTATCCGTCTCATAGACGGAGGTTTCCTCTATCGTTTTGCTGTTCGGCTCCGTCTTGGCCAGCGCACAGGCGGCGCTCAGCACGCAGACAAGCGTCAAAACGAGACAGGAAAGCTTCTTGATGTTCTTCATAGGGAGCACACGAATCCTTTCTGATATGCAATACATAAGATGAGGAATAAATCCATGATGGGAAAAGCGAAAATCAGCGCGGATTGGGCATGAACATGAGGATGTCGCTGACCGAGCGCTGCTTGCCGCCGGAGGGCATATTGATGACCTCGCCCATAAAATACAGCGTGGTCGAGCCTCCGCCGTCCAAATTGAAGGCGAAGTCCACGCCTTCATCCATAAAGAGCTGCTGCAGCTGCGGAATGCTCGCGCCGGTCGAATAGCCGTCGCGCCGTCCGTCCACGACGATGACAATATAATGCAGCGGTCCCTTCTGTCCAATCGCCGTGCGCGGGTTGTCATATCCTTCGGCACAGCTGACATAGAATGACTTAGGCAGCGCGCACGGCTGACCATCTTCAACGAGCACGGGGCCGAATTCAAAGGTCTGCCATGTATTCTGCTCCATCAAGCGATCCGCCACAAGCCCCTGCTTGCCGGAGCGATCCGTTTGCACGGACATATCGCCATTCTCATCGACGATCAGAAGATGATGCTTTTGGATGTTCTGCTTGCGCAGCAGCTCGCCGTTGCGGATGATGACGCCATCGCGATGGTAGCGGCAGAAATCCGCGTTGATGGCGAGCACGGGGTTATAGCGACTGGCGATATCGCTGACGGCCTCATAAATTCCGCTTGCAAATTCGTCGCCCGCGAATGCGGAGCGCAGCTGGCTGACGTCGCTGATCCGGA
>CAZACG010000127.1:0-5157 GCA_964483645.1 uncultured Oscillospiraceae bacterium
ATCCAGCAACATCAAATGGTTGTCCGTTCCGCCGGAAACAAGGCGGACGCCCGCTTTGCTGAATTCATCGGCCATCGCTTTCGCGTTGAGCACGATCTGATGCTGATATGCTTTGAATGCTTCGCTCTGGGCTTCCTTGAAGCATACAGCCTTGCCGGCAATCACATGCTCAAGCGGGCCGCCTTGCGTGCCGGGGAAGATCGCTTTGTCGATCGCCTTGGCATATTTTTCCTTGCACAGGATCATGCCGCCGCGCGGGCCGCGCAGTGTTTTATGCGTGGTCGTGGTGACAAAATCTGCGTACGGAACAGGACTGGGATGCTCTCCGGCGGCAACAAGTCCCGCGATATGCGCCATATCAACCATCAGCAGACAGCCGACCTTATCGGCAATCTCGCGAAGGCGCGCAAAGTCGATGATGCGCGGATAAGCAGACGCACCGGCAACCAGCATCTTAGGCTTCACTTCAATGGCCTGCTGCTCAAGCAGGTCATAGTCAATAACCTCGTTATCCTCGGTCACGCCGTAGGCAACAAAATGAAAGTACTTGCCGGACATATTCACCGGGCTGCCGTGCGTGAGATGGCCGCCATGGGAAAGATTCATTCCCATGACCGTATCCCCGGGATTGAGCATAGCGAAGTAAACCGCCATATTTGCCTGCGCGCCGGAGTGCGGCTGTACATTGGCGTGCTCCGCGCCGAAGAGAGCTTTCGCCCGATCACGCGCCAGATTTTCAACGACATCCACATATTGGCAGCCGCCATAATAGCGCTTGCCGGGGTAACCCTCGGCGTACTTATTGGTCAGATGAGAACCCATTGCCGCAAGCACCGCATTGCTGACAAAATTCTCGGAAGCGATCAGTTCAATGTGTTCACGCTGACGCGTCAGCTCGTCACTCATCGCTGCACAGAGCTCGGGATCAACGGCTCCAATGGACTTGAGATCAATCATGCAAAGCACCCCTTTCACATCCTCCCCCATTATACATGCTTATGCAAGGGAAATCAAGGTGCTTGGCAAATTCGACGTGCAATTGACGTAAAGCTGTCTTAAATTGCAGTTTGTGTATTGAATGATTCATGCTATTTTCAAATTAAATCGAGCCTTTAGAAAATCCAGCGTCAGGTGACGCTTCGCTCCCTGACTGCTTTTTGAAATGGCTTCGCCATGAAGAACAGTTGGGGTGCCGCCCCCAACCTGCCAAGGGACTTCGCCCCTTGCCCCCATGTTCGCTTCGCGTCTATGGATCATTTTGATCTGAGAACAGTATCAACCAACAAATAAAAGGATACAAAAAGGACTGTCAGGATAAGCTTGAAGCATATCCTGACAGTCCTTTAGTCCATTCTTCTTGTTCAGAGCGGGAACGACGGATTATTTCTGCTCTGCGGCGGTCTTTTTCACCTTGTCCATCTTGTTACGCGGAGCGCGGCGCGCACGCATTACAATCGCCTTCTTCGGGCACTTGTCGGCGCACAGGCCGCAGCCGGTGCAAGCGCCGAGCACCTTGTGCTTCTGCTTAAGCGTGCCCTCGATGGCGTCAAACTTGCACTGCTTTGCGCACAGCGTGCAGCCCACGCACTTATTAGGATCGATGTAGGCTTCCTTGCGCGCTTGGATGTCGGCGGTCATCGCGCCGGTCGGACATGCATCTGCACAGGCCATGCAGCCCACGCACTTTTCATAATCAATCTTCGGCACGCCGTTTACCATCTCTACTGCGCCGAAATGACATGCTTTTACGCAAGCTTCGCAGCCGACGCACGCTCTGTCGCACTTTTCCTTAAGAGCGTTGCCCTTACCGGGATGATGGCAGCTGATCTGAACGACGCGGTTTTCCGGCTGCATGCTCAGCACGTGCTGCGGACAGGCCGCTACGCACTTCTTGCATCCCTGACACTTTTCCTGATCCACCACGGCGATCTTCTTCACCGGATCGATGTGAATCGCGTCAAACGGGCAGGCACGCTCGCAGGTACCAAGACCCAAGCAAGCATACTGACACGCCTTATTTCCGTTATTGACCAGCTGGGCCGCGAGACAGTCGTTGATGCCTTGATAATTCTTGACCCCGCAATGATCTCCATACCCCTGACAGGCTACGGCTGCGACCATACGAACAGACGCATTTACTGAAACACCCATGATCTCAGCCATCTTCGCGGTACAGCTTGCCCCGCCGACGGCACATGCGCCGACCTCGGCTTTGCCATCGGCAACCGCAGCGGCGTAGCCGTCGCAGCCGGGATAACCGCATGCGCCGCAGTTCGCGCCCGGCAGGCATTCGCGAAGTGCGTCAACCTTCGGATTGGACGGCACGGCAAATACACGACCCGTAATGCCCAGTAAAGCGCCGAACAATAGACCCAGCACACTCATAATCAGCGCAGCGATCAGAATAGCAGCAATATTCATGTTATTTCCTCCCTCGCATTGCGCTTAAATCAGGCCGCTGAAGCCGTTGAACGCTACAGCCATCAGACCGGCGGTAATCAGCGCGCCGGTAAAGCCCTCCATCCACTTGGGCATATTGCCCAGCGCCAGACGTTCGCGGATGCCCGCAAACAGGCAGATGGAAAGCGTATAACCAAGCGCAGAAGCCGCGCCATTGACAACGGAAAGAATCAGGTTGTAGCCCTCGGTCACGTTGAGCTGCGCCACGCCGAGCACCGCGCAGTTGGTGGTGATCAGCGGCAGATAGACGCCCAGCGCCTGATACAGACTCGGCATCATCTTTTTGAGCGCCATTTCCACGATTTGAACCAGCACGGCGATCACCAGAATAAAGGCGATCGTCTGCAGATATTCAAGCCCAAGCGGAACCAGCAGGAATGCATTGACCACATAGGCGACCAGAGAGGCCATCGACATGACGAATGTGACCGCCATGCCCATGCCAAACGCCGTCTCAAGCTTCTTGGAAACGCCGAGGAACGGACAGATGCCATAGAAGCGGGACATGGCGAAGTTATTGACGAAGATCGAGCCAATCAGGATCGTAAGAATCTTTTCCATGCTCATCCTCCTTACGCCTTCTTGGGCAGCAGCTTATTCATCAGAGCCATCATCAGACCCAGCACGATGAAGCCGCCCGCCGGCTTAACCAACAGATCCATCGGCATATATCCCGACGGCATCACCTGAACACCGAACAGCGTGCCTGCGCCCAGCAGCTCGCGAATGGAGGAAATCAGGGTAATGGCAATGGTAAATCCAATGCCCATGCCCAGACCGTCCGCGATTGCAGGAACGGGCTTGTTTTTGAAAGCAAATGCCTCGGCACGGCCAAAGATGATGCAGTTGACGACAATCAGCGGAATGAAAACGCCCAAAGCGGCGTCAAGCGCCGGAAGGAACGCCTTAATAATCAGCTGAACAATGGTAACAAAAGTAGCGATGACCACAATAAACGCCGGAATACGAATTTGTTCCGGAATTGCCTTTCTCAGCAGAGAAATAACCAGATTGGAAAACACCAGAACAAACGTTGTGGCAAGGCCCATGCCTATGCCGTTGCTTGCAGCAGTCGTAATGGCCAACGTAGGACACATGCCCAGCACCATGCGGAACGTGGGGTTCTCGTCGATGATGCCGTTCATGAAGATTCTGCGAAGCTCCTTCATTTACTGCACCTCCTTAGCAATGACGGCCAGCGCGTTATTGATGGCGTTGCTCGTCACAGTCGCGCCGGTCGCGATATCAATATGCGCGTCGGCGATGCTCTGACCGACCAGAGCGCTCAGGGCTTCGTTGGTCAGCAGATCGGCGCCGTAGCCCTCGGTCTCGGAATTCTCCGGGCAGGAAGCGGAGACAATTTTGCCTTGCGCATCCACGGAGACGTTGAGAACGAAGGGATGCTTGCTGAAGCCCTTGAAATTGATCTCGTAGGTAACAGCATTCACCGCAGCGGCAGGCGCTTCGCTTTCAACTGCGCCGGTCGCGGAAGAGGAAGCGTCGACGGTCGCAGCGGTTTCGGCGTCGGTTTTCTCATTTGCACCTGCTGCATGTTCAACGGCGATACCGTTGGCGGCTGCGGCCTGCTTAAGCGCATTGTTGATGGCGTTGCTCGTCAGCGTTGCGCCGCTCTTTACATCGATCTGGGCAGTTGCCAGATTCTGACCAACCAAAGCGCCCAGCGCATCCTCGGTCAGCAAATCAGCACCAAAGCCCGGCGTCTCATTGTGCTCGGGAGCCATGATGGAGATGATCTTTCCATCGGAGGCCTCGATATACAGCGTAAACTTACCAAAGCCCTTGACCGTATACGGATCGCCGCCTGCCGCGGTCTCGCTTGCAGAGCCGGTAGTTCCCGCCGCCTGCTTGAGCGCGTCGTTGATCGCATTGCTGGTCAGCGTTACGCCGCTCTTAACGTCAATCTGCGCGGTTGTGATATCCTGACCAACCAACACGTCAAAGATTGCGGTATCGGCAATCAGGTCTGCGCCGAAGCCCGGCGTTTCGTTGTGCTCGACAATCTGAACGGATATGATTTTTCCGGCATCATCCACGGACACTTCAACCTTCATCGGGCCAAAGCCGGTGACGTCGTAGGCGTTTGCAGAGGCAACCGTTTCAACCGTTTCTTCTTCGGCTCCTTCTTCAGAGGCGACGACAGATGCCAGAATCGCTTCCTTATCCCCTGCATTCGGAGCGATTCCGAGCGTATTCTTTGTATAGGACAGCATCTCGGATACGCCGCCGATAAAGGCGGAGGAAGAAACCGTAGCGCCGCTCAGGGTATCGACATAGTCGGATAACGTGTCGGGGTCGGCAGGAATCGCGATGAACTGATTCATAAAGTCCGCTTCGCCGACTCTCGTACCCAAACCGGCTGTTTCGGAGAGCGCGCCGACATACGTCTGCGTAACATAACCCTCCGTGCTTACGCCGAGCGTAATGGGAATCGGACCGCCGTAGCCTGTCGGATTGGCGACGAGCGCGTAACCTTTAATTTCGCCCGTGGCCGCATCGGTCGCGGTGAACAACCGGTCTACCATGCTGTCCGCGTCAAGACCTTCGATATTCTCGACCTCGGCGTATTCATAGCCCGGAAGAACCTTGTTCAGCGCTTCCTTCTGCGCGGCGATCTTCTGTTCAGCGATCGGCCCTTTCGTGATTTCGTTTGTGACAGCCAGCGCCACGGCGGCAACG
>CAZACG010000128.1:0-5116 GCA_964483645.1 uncultured Oscillospiraceae bacterium
GCTGAGGAATGCGCCGCGCGCATCCGCTCCGGCAAATATGATGTCATCATCCTCAACTTCGCCAACTGCGACATGGTCGGTCATACCGGCGTGTTTAACGCCGCCGCCAAGGCTGTCGAGGCCGTCGACGCATGCGTGGGCAAGGTTTGGGAAGCTGTTAAGGAAATGGGCGGCTGCATGTTCTTGACCGCCGACCATGGCAATGCCGACAAGATGAAGAACGAGGACGGCTCTCCCTTCACCGCGCACACCACCAACCCGGTTCCGTTCCTGTGCGCCGGTGTGGGCGACGTGCAGCTGCGCGAGGGCGGCTGTCTGGCGGATATCGCGCCGACGATGCTGCCCTATATCGGTCTGCCCGTGCCGAAGGAAATGACCGGCAAGAGCATCATCAAATGATGAATCGGGAAAAGCTGCCGGAGGGCTTCGTCTATGTGACGCAGGTCGTTCCCGGCGCGCGCGAGGATATTCGCTATGCGTCCTGCCATAATTTTATGGGCAGGCCTGCGGACGGCTACCTTGCGCCCCGCGCCGTGCTCACACGCGAAGCTGCACAAGCACTCGCGTGCGCCGCAAGAGCATTTGAAGCGCAGGGGTTGTACCCGCTGATCTTTGATGCGTACAGGCCTCAGCGCGCCGTCGATCACTTCGCCCGCTGGGCGGAAGACGCGCAGGATACGCTTGCCAAGGCGGAGTTTTATCCGGATGTGGACAAGCGTGAGCTTTTCAAGCTCGGCTATATCGCCCGGCGCTCCGGGCATTCGCGCGGTTCGACCGTGGATTTGACGCTCGTTCGCGCGGATGGCACTGCACTGGATATGGGCGGTGCGTTTGATCGGTTTTCCAAGGTGTCCTCGTATGACTGTCCATGGCTGACCGCCGAGCAGCAAGCCAATCGCCGCCTGCTCCATGCGGGCATGCTCGCGGCGGGCTTTGCGCCTTACAGCGAGGAATGGTGGCATTATCGGCTTGACCCGGAACCCTATCCCGATACATATTTTGATTTTGAGATCCTATAAACAGGGCGCTGTCTTTTCATGGCCCAAAGTCCATGAAAGGCAGCGCCTTTTATACTTTTCTCCGATCAAAACGCTCCATAGGCACGAAACGTACCCTGACGGCGGATGCTCTAAAGGCTCGATGAGATTTGAGCGTAGCAGCAAACCGTATCCGAGAGTCTTAGCCCTCTCCGTCATCTTCGATGACACCTCCCCCTAAATGGGGAAGGCTCAACAATGCGATCCTGTTCTTCTCTCAATCTATTTGCAAACCCTCTTTCTGCATGACCTTGCATGCCATTTGCATGGCATTTTCGCCTTTCAATCAAATTATGCTTGACTTTGTTCAGGCGCGTAGAGTATACTATAATAGCTTTTGCATGGAACAACGCAGCGTGCAGGCGCTGCGGCAACAAAACTGTGTTCAAATCAACCTTTTATTATAAGGAGAGTGTAAACTATGGCTTCCTCTGTCAGAACTTATCAGCCCAAGAAGCGCCAGCGCGCCAAGGTGCATGGCTTCCGTTCCCGTATGTCCACCAAGAACGGCCGCAAGGTTCTTGCTCGCCGTCGTGCCCGCGGCCGCGCCAGACTGACCGTTTCCAATCCTGTCTGATTGAAGGCTGTCTGCCCGTAAGGCGGAAATTGTTTATGGCGGCGTAGTCCGCCGCCATGGCTTCGGTCCGGCCCGGCTAAGTCCGGGAACGGACCTTTTTTCTTTAATATGCCGATGAATCGGCTTGGGGAGCGAAGAGATTTGCAGAAAACATACAGCCTGAAAAAGAACGCGCAGTTCAAGTATGTCTATCGCCGCGGGACTTCCGGCGGCTCGCATGAGGTCGTCATGCTGTATGTGCGCTCAAATACCCTCAAGGTCGGCTTTTCCGTGGGCAAAAAGCTGGGCTGCGCCGTTGCGCGCAACCGCATCAAGCGCCGCATGAGAGCGGCAGTCGCGCCGCTTCTGCCCCGGATGAAAAAGGGCCTTTACATCTTCATTGCCCGCCAACCCATTGCACAGGCGGATTTTTCCAAACTGTGCCGTTCCATGCAATATCTGATGCGCAAGCAAAACCTTCTGCTGGAGGAGCGTGCGCAGGCGGAGCACGTCGCGAAGCGTTCCGCGCAGGATGCGAGCGCGTCATGTTAAAGCGCGCACTGCTGGGTCTGATCAAACTCTATCAGAAGTACATCAGTCCCATGCACGGCCCCTGTTGCCGTTTCGTTCCCACCTGCTCCCAGTATGCCCTTGAGGCTGTGCAGAAGTATGGTGCGCTCAAGGGCGGTTATCTCGCCCTGCGGCGCATTCTGCGCTGTCATCCCTTTTACAAGGGGGATCCCTATGACCCCGTACCCTGACGATACGCCGGGTGCGCAGGCGACTGATTGCTTGTAAAATAACCGTAAGGAGATCGCAACATCCATGAGTTTTCTCAATTCGCTGCTTCTGACGGTGATCAAGGCGATGCATGGTTTCATTAATAACTATGCGCTGACGATCATCCTTTTTACCATCCTGATCAAGCTGGTGGTTATGCCGCTCAACCTCAAGAGCCGCCGCTCCACCATGCGCATGAGCACTGTGCAGCCCAAACTGATGGAGCTGCAACAAAAGTACAAGGACGATCAGGAAAAGCTCAATCAGAAGATGCAGGAGCTCTACCGCAAGGAAGGCGTCAGCCCCATGAGCGGCTGCTTGCCGATGATCATCTCCATGGTCATCCTCTTTGCCATGTTCTATGCGCTGCGTACGTTTGCCAACGAGCAGCTGATAACACAGTTCCTGACCTTCTATCACCACCCGGACATCGACCCGACTACGCTGACGGACTCCTTCTTCTGGATTCGTAACCTCTGGATGCCGGACAGCCCATTTGCCACCTATCTGCCGGACGTGCAGTCCCTGCGACTGGTGGATTATAAGGTCTGGAACGATGTAAGCGCCAAGCTGCTGGCCGCGGGCACGATTCCCGAGGCGCTCAGCTTCACCGGCAGCGCCGATGTGGGTACGTTTATTGAGAACGTTGTCGCGCCGTTCATCGCCTCCGACGTGTATGCGCCGTATGTTGCTCCGATAACCGGTCTGGGCAATCTGAGCATTCTGGGCTTTATCCGCTTCTCCATCTATCAGGAAGGCAACGGTTGGTTTGTCCTGCCGCTTCTCTCCGTCGCTTCCCAGATCTTCATGCAGAAGCTGACCATGAAGAACTCTGCGCAGGGCATGGACGCCTCTCAGGCGGGCACTCAGAAGACCATGATTTACGTCATGACCTTCATGTCCCTGTACTTCTGTGCGACCTACAACTCTGCGTTTGCGCTGTACTGGGTGGTTTCCAATATCTACGGTATCGTGGAGCATATCGCTTTTGACAAGTACTTTAAGCAGCAGGACCGCAAGGCGGCCAAGGCTGAGGAGGTTGGCATCTGATGAGGATCAAGGAGTTTACCGGCAAGACCACGCAGGAAGCCATCGACGTTGGCCTTGCCGAGCTGGGCGTAACCATCGCCGACGTACATGTTGATGTGTTGCAGGAAGGCGCCAAGGGCTTGTTTGGCCTGTTTGGCAGCAAGCCGGCTCGCGTGCGCATCAGCGTCATGGAAGACGAACGGGAGGACGATCAGGGTCTGTCCGATCTGCTGGGTAGCTTCAGCCTTGAGCAAAACCGCCAGCGCAAGAAGGAAAAGAAGCCCGCGCCCAAGAAAGAAGCTGCTTCCGTAGCGAAGGTAGCGCCTGTGCAGGAAGCCCCCAAGAGCGAAAGCCGCCCCGAGGTCAAGAGCGAGCAGCCCAAGGCAGAGAAACAGAATGAGGTCTTGGAAAAGCCCGTCGTCAGCGAGCCTGCCGAGACAGAGCCTGCGCAGGAAAAGCAGCCGCGTCAGAAGCCCCCGCGCGAGAAAAAGCCGCGCGAGAAGAAGCCGGTAAAGGCAGAGAATGCGCAGGATGAGCAGGGCGCAGAGCGCGAGTATGCGCAGATGATTCCGGTGGAGCCGTTTGCTCCGACTGAGCCGCCCGTCATTCACGACGAAAACACCCCCGCAGGACGCGCGCAGCGCTTCCTGATGGATGTGACTGAGCGAATGAACGTGAAGGTTGACGTTTATGTGGATGACAGCAAGGAAGATAGCCTGTATATTCACATGATCGGCGATACGCTCGGCATCCTGATCGGTCGTCGCGGCGAAACGCTTGACGCTTTGCAGTACCTGACCAGCTTGCAGGTCAACAAGGGCCGCGAGGGTTATATCCGCGTGATGCTGGATACTGAAAACTACCGCGCCAAGCGCGAGGACAGCCTGCGCCGTCTGGCGCAGCGCATGGCCAATCGTGCACAGAAAACCGGACGCAAGGTCGTACTTGAGCCGATGAATCCGTATGAGCGTCGTGTGCTGCATACTGCGCTGCAAAATCATCCGTCTGTAACGACGCATTCGGAGGGCGAGGAGCCCAACCGCCGCGTGGTGATTACGCTGAAGGGACAGCCCGAACACAAGGCGGGGATGAACGAAAAGGCAGAGCGCGCCGAAAAGAGCGATAAGCCTTCCGGCAATCGCCGCAGAAGTCGCCGCCGCGGACGCAGAGGCCCGAAGCCGGAGGCGGCCAATCAGGCTGAGACTCCGGTTATGGAGACCACGTCCGAAGCTATCGACGTACTGGGCGGGGAGGAGTAATCCTCCCCCTCTTTTTTTGAAAGAAAGATGTTTGCTCGAAAGTCCTCTCCGTCGCCTTCGGCGCCACCTCTCCCTAAAGCGCGAGGCTTTGCTTTTGCCAAATTTCGCTTTCATAAGGCTTCCTTTAGGGGGAGCTGGCGCGGCAATAGCCGTGACTGAGAGGGATTATTGGAATGCAGCGGAAGGATCAATCATCCCCGCCCTTGTCACACGGCTCAAGCGTGTGTTATAATGATCTGTGCATCCTTTGGGCGGCCCGGACCGCCCACAGCCCACGAAAGGGGAAATGAATAATGAAGCATTCGATGTCGGCGCTTGTGCTTGCGTTCGCCCTCCTGCTTGCGCAGGGCGCAATGGCGGAGCAGACAACCTACGTCTTTCCATATGAAGGCTTCCGCTATACGCAGAAGGACAATGAAACCGTGCTCACGCAAACCAATCTGGACGAGCATGCC
>CAZACG010000129.1:0-5114 GCA_964483645.1 uncultured Oscillospiraceae bacterium
CCTTGGGGATGCTCTCTGTGCCGTAGGCCAGCGCGGCAATGGCCTGTGCGCCGCCAACCTTGAAGATTTGATTGACGCCTGCAATCTTGGCCGCCGCGAGGATGACGGGGTTCACCCTGCCGTCCCTGCCGGGCGGCGTGACCATGATCAGCTGCGGGCAGCCCGCAATCTTGGCGGGAATCGCATCCATCAGCACGGTGGAGGGATAGGCGGCCGTGCCGCCGGGGACATAGAGTCCGACGCGTTCAATCGGCGTTACCTTCTGACCGAGCACAACGCCGGGGTGCTCGGTCATTACGAAGCTGTTTCTAACCTGCCGCTGATGAAACGCGCGGATATTATCCGCCGCTTTTTCAAGAATACGCAGAAACTTGGGATCAACCGTAGCGACGGCCTGAGCGATTTCTTCCTCGCTGACCGCCAGAGCGGAAAGCTCCGCGTGGTCAAACTTCCGATTGTAGGCCAATACGGCGGCGTCTCCGTTGGCGCGCACATCGGCAAGGATCGCGCTGACGACCCCTGCCACATCAACGTTCGGCGATACGCGGGAGAAAATTTCGGAATTGGGCTCCTGCCCATAGGTCATGATTCTAATCATGTTTGATCTTCCACCTGTCCTGCAAGATTTTGCGCAATGTCGTCAATAATGTCCGTCTTGAACTGGTATGCGGCTACGCCTGCGATCAGCCTCGCGCTGATGGGTACGATCTCTTCCATCACTTCAAGATTGTTTTCGCGAAGCGTGCTGCCGGTTTCCACGATATCCACAATCACGTGGCTCAGCCCCAGAATCGGAGCGATTTCAATGGAACCATTGAGATGGATGATGTCGATATCCCGACATTTGCCGCTGTAAAAATCACGGGCTATTCGGGGGAACTTGGTCGCCACGCGCAGCGTTTCGCCCACGGGATCACGAAAATCCCTCGGCCCGGCCACGGCCATGCGGCACCGACCCATTTTTAGATCGAGCAGTTCATAGACGTCCGGCCGATATTCCAGCAGAATATCCTTGCCCACGATGCCCATATCCGCTGCGCCGCGCTCGACATAGATGGCTACGTCCGAGGGTTTTACCCAAAAATAGCGCACACCGCGTTCGGGGTTTTCAAAGATCAGCCTTCTGCCCGGATCCTCAAGATCGGGGCATTCATAGCCGCTGCGCTTGAGCAGGGCATAGGCCTTCTCTCCCAACCGTCCCTTGGGCAGGGCGATGTTAATCATACGCTTCAACGACGACCGCCTCCCCGTTTTCAAATCTCATCAAGCGCTTGAAGCTGCGATCCTTGGGCGGCGTCTTGGCAACCAGCACGCTGCCCAGTTTCGACGCCTCCTCTGCCACACGCATAAGCGCGGCAACGTCCGCCTTTTCATCATGCACGATGAGCGTATCGACATCAAAGCCACCCTCGCTCCCCTGAAGCCCCTGCAACAGATTGAGATAGATGGCAAAACCGATTGCGCGGCTTCTGCGCCCCATCTTCTCGGGCAGCCGGTCGTACTGTCCGCCGGAGAGCACGCTGGCCGGCACGCCCTCCAGATAGCCTCTGAATACCACGCCGCTGTAATAGCGCATATCGTTGCTCACCGAAAAATCAAGACGCAATCCGTCGCCGCAGCCGCTGTCGCCGAGGATGTCAAACAGCTCGCGCAGCTCTCCAAGCGCCCGCTTCTCCTCCGTCGAGGAGAGCCGCGTTTCAAGCGCGTCCAGCGCCTTTTGCGCCTCTCCCCTGCACGTGATGAGCGTACAGAGCTTGGCATATGCGTCGGACTGCTCGCCCAGAAGCGCTTTCAGATCGTAGGGGTTCTTGCGGCGCAGGCAGTCAAGTGCGCACGCCTCGTCCTCGCCCGACAGCGCGCAGCTGTCAAGCACCGCACGGATAAGCCCCATGTGTGAGATACACAGAACGTATTTCCCGCCCAGCAGCTCAAGAGAGCGCGCCGCCAGCATCACGACCTCGGCTATTTCGTAACCGCCAAGGTCGCCGACGCATTCCAGCCCGGCCTGCATGATCTCTCGATAGTCGCGGTAGACGTTTTCGTTGTAATACACCTTTTGGACGACGCCCGGCGTGTCCGGCGCATTTTTGACAATGGATAAGGTCACGTCCGGCTTGAGCGCAAGCAAACGGCCGTTTGCGTCCGAGAATGTGATGATCTGATCGGAAATGAGGAAATCCTTGTTGCGCACATACAGGTCATATTCCTCAAAACGGCTCATTTTATAGGGCGCGTAGCCGTAACGCTGATAGAGGCTGCGCAGCGCGAAGACTGCTTTCTCCTCATTTTTGAGCGTCGTCTGCGACATGCTTGATTTTCCCCGCTTTCTTCAGGCGCTCGAGCGCCGTGCGATATCCTTGACCGTAGATCAGGCATTTGTTTACCCGGCAGATGGTCGCCGAGCTTGCGCCCGTGGCGTCGTAAACCTCCAGATAGCTGCGTCCTTCGTCCAGCTCGCATGCCACGCGAAAGCGCTGCGCCATGGACTGAACCTCGCGGATGGTGCATACATCCTCAAAAAACAAGCGGCATTCCTCCGCGCTTTCAAGCGACAGAATCGCTTCGTAGAACGCTTCTTCTCCGAAATGATGAACGGTTTCCATGGCCCGACTTCCTTTCTTCCGATAATCGTTCGGATGATGCTTCATCACTTTACCACTTTAGCACAAAGAAGTCAAGTCGGATTTCAGCCTCCGAATATTTTTGGATGGTTTTCATAAAGCGATGCCGTTGAGCTGTGCATGCGTCCCTTGGCCTGCGGCGCTTTCTCCCCCGCTTTGCGCGCAAAATTGTGACGGAGTGTGAAAGCAATGTGAAAAACATTCATGTTCTAATTGAAATTGTCGATTGACAATCGTTTCCATGTGCGTATAATTGTATACATCGATGCAAGAATTCCAAAAACCATCCGGGAGGGATATGCGCATGCTTGAAATATCCAGCAAAACCAATCTCTTGGAGCAGAGATCCTATAAATATTCGCTTCAGGACGTGGAGGAACCTAACCTGCAACGCGATTTGTTCACGCAGGGCACGGTGCCTAAGGTGGCTTTCAACCATCGCCGCGTGCCAATGAACATGCCGGAGGAGATATTCATCACCGATACCTCCCTGCGCGACGGTCAGCAATCCGTCGAGCCGTATACGGTCGATCAGGTGGTCAACATCTACAAGCTGCTGCACAAGCTCGGCGGTCCCTACGGCATCATCCGTCAGACCGAATTCTTTATATACAGCAAAAAGGATAGAGAAGCGCTTGAAAAATGCATGGCTCTGGGCTATCAGTTTCCGGAGATCACCACGTGGATTCGCGCCAGCAAGGACGATTTCAAGCTTGTACACGATCTGGGTATTAAAGAAACGGGCATTCTGGTCTCCTGCAGCGACTACCATATCTTCAATAAGATGAAGATGACCCGCAGGCAGGTGCTCGATCATTATCTCTCCGTCGTCTCCGACGCCTTCGAGGCGGGCATCATGCCGCGTTGTCATTTGGAGGATATCACGCGTGCGGACTTTTACGGCTTCGTCGTGCCGTTTGTCAACGAGCTTCAGAAGCTCTCCCGGCAGGCGAATATCCCCGTCAAGATCCGTGCCTGCGACACCATGGGCTACGGTGTTCCCTATACCGAGGCGGCGATGCCGCGAAGCGTCGCGGGCATTATCTATGGCCTTCAGCACTATGCGGACGTCCCCAGCGAGATGCTGGAATGGCACGGACACAACGATTTTTATAAAGCGGTCGCCAACGCCTCAACCGCATGGCTTTACGGCGCTTCGGCAGTCAACTGCTCGTTGCTGGGCATCGGAGAGCGCACGGGCAATGTGCCGCTGGAGGCGATGGTCTTTGAGTATGCTTCCCTGCGCGGTTCTCTGGACGGCATGGATCCCACGGTCATCACCGAGATCGCCGATTATTTCCGCCGCGAGATTGGCTACGATGTGCCGGATATGACCCCGTTCGTGGGTCGCAATTTCAACGTCACCCGCGCCGGCATTCATGCCGACGGCTTGATGAAGGACGAAGAAATTTACACGATTTTCGATACCAAGAAGCTCCTCAACCGCCCTGCAACCGTGCAGATCGGCAAGACGTCGGGGCTGGCGGGCATTGCTTACTGGATCAATCAGACGTATGCGCTCTGCGAGAGCGAGAAGCTTGACAAGCATGATCCGCTGGTGCTGGCGCTCAAATCATGGATTGACAAAGAATACGAGGGCGGACGGCAAACCGTGCTCTCCAACAAGGAGCTGGAAACGAAGATCGAGGAGCTTGCTCCCGGCAGATTCCATTTGCGTTAATGCCGATTTCATTCTAATACTGTTCGCAGCTCAAAACGATCCATAAGCGCGAAGCGAATATGACGTCAAGAGAGCAAAGTCCCTTGGCAGGTTTGGGCGGCATTCCAACGGTTCCCCATAGCGAAGCCAACGATTGAAACGAATATGTTTCGCAAAGAGGGATTTAGAGTGAGAAGGGTATAACAGGAGGATCAGACCGATGAAAGAATTCAAAACCGTATCGCTGGCCGATCAGATTTTTGATAAGCTGGAGAACGATATCATTTTAGGCGTATATCCGCGCGGCGAGATTTTAACCGAGCTGAAACTCGTAGAGCAGCTGGGCGTGAGCCGCACGCCGATTCGCGAGGCGCTGCGCAGGCTCGAGCAGGAAAGCCTCATCGCCGACACGGGCAAGGGCTCCGAGGTTCTGGGCATCACCGAGGAAGATTTGGAGGATATCATGAATATCCGCGAGCATGTCGAGGCGCTGGCCGCATATTACGCGACGGTGAACGCCACGGCTGAGGGCGTCAAGGAGCTGGGGCATATCATTGATCTACAGGATTTTTACTACGCCAAGTGGGATGTAGAGCGTCTGCGTCAGGCGGACGACGCATTCCATGACGCCATCTGCACCATGAGCCGCCGAAGCGTCATCATGGATACCATGATCCCGCTGCATCGAAAGACCCGACGCTATCGCAGAATCGCACTGGAAGACAAATGGAGAACCGACAACACACTCAAGGAGCACCACGGCATCTATGACGCGATTGCCGCAGGCGACGCGGATCTGGCCAGAGCGCGCACGGCGCAGCACATCGCCAACG
>CAZACG010000130.1:0-5037 GCA_964483645.1 uncultured Oscillospiraceae bacterium
GGATATCGCCTTCGGCCCTAAAAACCTCGGACTTTCCGAGGCGGAAATTGACCGCAGAGTGCGCAGCGCCATGCGCCGCGTAGCGCTTGATGTGGACAGCCTGCGCGGCCGCTCCGTCTTTGAGCTTTCCGGCGGACAGATGCGCCGCGTCGCGATTGCCGGCGTCTTGGCGATGGAGCCGCAGACGCTGGTGCTTGACGAGCCATGCGCGGGGCTGGACCCGCGCGGACGCGAGGAAATTCTCGGTTTGATTCGCGATTTGCACAGGGAAAGCGGAGCGACCATCGTGATGGTCAGCCATTCTATGGATGACGTGGCTTCCCTTGCCGAGCGCGTGATCGTCATGAATCATGGCCGCGTGGCCATGGACGGCAAGCCGCGCGATATCTTCTCTCGCGGGGACGAGCTTCGCGGGATCGGACTGGATGTGCCGCAGGCCGTCGAGCTGGCGCAGAAGCTGCGCGAGCGCGGCTTTGATATTCCGCAGGGCATTTATCGGATCGAGGAGATCAAGGCGGCGATTGAGGAGATTGTGGGGAAAGGAGCGCGCCATGCTTAACGATATCACCCTAGGTCAGTATTTCCCCGGCAATTCTCCGGTTCACCGCATGGATCCGCGCGTGAAGCTGATCCTCACCATCGTTTATATCGCGGGCGTGTTTATGGTGGGCAATTTGCTCGGCTACGTGATCGCCGTGGCGTTTCTTTATCTGATCGTGCGCGTTTCCGGCATCTCGTTTTCGTATCTGCTCAAGGGCGTCAAGCCCCTTCGGCTGATCATTCTCTTTACGTTTATCCTCAACCTGTTCTTCATGCCGGGCGAGACGCCGCTTCTCTCCCTCGGCTTTTACACGCTGACGCAGGAAGCACTTTCCAACGCCGTCTATTTTGCGCTGCGATTGGTGTTCTTGGTGATGGGAACCTCTGTGCTCACGCTGACCACCAGCCCCGTGCAGCTGACCGACGGCCTTGAACGCCTGCTGCGCCCGTTGCAGCGCTTTCACTTCCCGGCGCATGAGCTGGCGATGATGATGACCATTGCGCTGCGCTTCATCCCCACGCTGCTGGAGGAAACGGACAAAATCAAAAAGGCGCAGATGGCTCGCGGCGCGGACTTTGAAAGCGGAAACCTGCTCGCACGTGCCAAGGCGATGATTCCGCTGCTTGTGCCGCTGTTTGTCAGCGCGTTCAGACGGGCGAACGATTTGGCGATGGCCATGGAAGCGCGCTGCTATCGCGGCGGCGACCATCGGACGCGCCTGCGTGAACTGAAGACCACCAAGCTCGATCTGTATGCGGTGCTTGCGATGGTGGCGTTTATTGCCGTCATTCTCGCGGAGGGCAGACTCCTTGGATAAGCTCAGCCTGATCAGCCGTCATAGACCCACGGACGCGGATATTCCGCCCGAGGGGAAGCGGCGCCTGATGCTCATTGTCGAATATGACGGAACGAATTACTGCGGCTGGCAGCGGCAGATCAACGGGCCGAGCGTGCAACAGGAAGTTGAGACGGCGCTGACAAAGCTGACCGGCGAAGCGATCAGTGTGACCGGCTCCAGCAGGACGGACGCCGGCGTGCATGCCTTGGGGCTTTGCGCGCATTTAGACAGCGCGACGCGTATTCCGCCCGAGAAGCTGGCGTTTGCGCTCAACACCCTGCTTCCTCCGGATATCAGAATTCGCGAAAGCGCGCTTGCGCCGACAGGCTTTCATGCCCGATACGCGGCCTGCGGAAAGGTATACAGATATGCTTTTTGCAACAGCCGCCATGATCGGGCGATCGGAAGGCAGTATGCAGCGCACGTGCCGCTGACGCTTGATGAAGAACGCATGCATGAGGAGGCGCAAGCGCTTTTAGGCAGGCATGATTTTGCGGCCTTTGCCGCCAGCGGTAGCGCGGCTAAGAGCACCGTGCGCACGATGTATCGTGCGCAGGTGAAGCGCATGGGCGACGAGGTTGAGCTGCTCGTGCTTGGCGACGGATTTTTGTATAATATGGTGCGCATCATCGCAGGTACGCTCATGGAGGTTGGCACGGGAAAACGCGAGAGCGGCGCAATCGCGCGCGCTATCGAAACCGGCGACCGGCTTGCACTTGGGCAAACGGCGCCCGCCAAGGGGCTGACGCTGGTCAAGGTGCTCTATGAGGGACAGGAGGAGCTTGCGCTTTCGTATTTTGATCCTGTTCTCTGATCAAAATGATCCATAAGCGCGAAGCGAATATGGGGTCAAGGGACGAAGTCTCTTGGCAGGCTTGGGCGGCAGCTCAACGGTTTCCATGGCGAAGCCGTTCCATCAAAGCAGTCAGGGAGCGAAGCGTACTCTGACGGTGGTGTCTCTTAAGGTTCGATTGAATTTGAAAGCAGTATAAAAAGCAACGTGCAGCGAGCACGAGGACGGTTTACAATAAAAGGCTGCTTCGGAAGAGAAGGCGCGCTTTTTGATGAATGGATAGACGGAGCACCCCGATCTGAAAAACATCGCGAACGTTTTTAAGACAGCCGCGCATGGCGCGCGCATAGGATAGCCCGGACTGAGAGAGTGTCTGGGGGGATGCGCGTGAATCAGGAGATTGAGCGCAGGGTTGTCAAAACGGCGGAGTACATTGTCGCGACGGGAGCGACTGTCCGCCGGGCCGCCCGCGTGCTTGGTGTGTCAAAATCGACGGTTCATAAGGATATGGAGACGCGCCTGCCGCTACTGAGCGAGCCGCTTTCGCGGGAGGTTGCGGCGGTTTTCGGAAAGAATAAAGCGGAAAGACACCTTCGCGGCGGCGAGGCGACAAGAAAGCGCTACGCACGGATGAGGGAAAAAGCTTGAAGGAGTACGGCATTCATGTTTGGCATTGACGAACTGGGAATGGATCTGGGCACATCGACGGTGCATATGGTGGTGCGCGGAAAGGGTATCGTGTTGAGCGAACCGGCGTATGTGGCCTATGACCGGCAGACGCGCGATGTGGTCGCGGTCGGCGAGGAAGCGCGGCGCATGTACGGGCGCACGCCTGCCGGGCTGATTGTCGAGCGGCCGCTGCGTGAAGGCAGAATCCGCAGCTTTGATCTGGTCAGCAAGATGCTGCGCTATTTGATGCGCAAGGTTGTGGGCAAGCGCGCGGCGTTCAGGCCGAGACTGCTGCTGGCGCTGCCCGGCGGCATGGCCCCGAGCGAGCGGCAGACACTGGTGGATGTGTTGGTGGATGCAGGCGTGCGCAGCGTCGTGCCGGTTGATGAAGGCGTGGCCTCCGCCATTGGCAGCGGTTTGCGCGTAGATCAGCCTTATGGACGCATGAATATTGATATCGGCGGCGGGCGTACCAATGTTTCCGTGTTTTCGCTCGGTCATCAGATCGTTTGGGATATTCTGGACGTGGGTGGCGACCAATTTGACGATGCCATTGTGGATTACCTGCGCAAGAAGCATAACCTGCTCATTGGCGCGCGAACGGCGGAGGAGCTGAAGATCAACATCGGTTCCGCTCGCATGCGCGGGGCAAGGATTGAGATGGAGGCTTGCGGACGCAGCCTGGTTTCCGGTCTGCCGCGCGCTGTCACGGTCAACTCGGAGGAGATGATTGAGGCGCTGGCAGAGCCGTTGCGCGAGCTGATTCGCGAGCTGCATAGGCTCATCGAGCGCACGCCGCCCGAGCTGGCCAGCGATATCTTTGACGAGGGCATCACGCTTTCCGGTGGCGGCGCGCAGCTCTTCGGGCTGGACGAGGTCATCTCCGATCAGATTCGCATTCGTACAACGCTGGCAGACGAGCCGGAGCTTTGCGTGGCGCATGGCCTGAGTGCGCTGATTGACGATGCGGAACGCTATGAAAATGTCGATCTGATTTCCGGCGGCCGAAGTGATACCCTTCAAGATGATTGATGATGGATGAAAGCCCAAAGGGAGCCCGGAGGATTTACGCCTTCGGACTCCCTTTTTTGACGCATAAAAAATTGCGCAAAGCCGCGTGCGGCGCGCATAGGGCGGATGAAGCCTTGGCAAAGCGAGCTTGCGGGATTTCTTTCCATCTTTCAAACCTACCTGATTTATGATACAATATGAGCAAGTTCATCCAAGGAGATTTATATTGATGCAAAGACGCTATGACGTGTTGCTGTGCGATGCGGACAACACGATTTTTGACTTTGGCAAAGCGGAGGAAAATGCATTCGCCGCAGCCTGCGCGCATATGGGCATGACGGCGACGGACGAGCTTTTGGCGATATATTCCGTCATCAACGATGCGCTCTGGAAACTGCTTGAGCAGGGCGGAATCACGCAGAGTGTTTTGCGTGTGCGCCGCTTTGAGCAGTTCCTTAAGGCAATCGGGCGCGCTGATCTGGATGCGAACGAGATGGCGGCGGCGTTTGTGGAGAACTTGGGCCGTCAAAGCGTGCCGCTGGCGGGCGCTGTGCAGGCGGTTGAGCGCTGGAGCAAGATGCTGCCGGTTGTCATTGTGACCAACGGTATCGCCAAGGTGCAGCATGGGCGTATCGAGGGCAGCGAGATGAAGCCGTTCATCTCCGGCATGGTCATCAGCGAGGAAATCGGCGCGGCCAAGCCGGACCCGCGAATGCTGTATGCGGGTATGGAGATGGCGGGGGTGAGCGACCCGAAGCGCGCGTTGATGCTGGGCGATTCGTTGACCAGCGATATAGCCGCAGCGGCCAATGCGGGCGTGGACGCCTGCTGGCTGAATCCCAAGGGGGCGGTCAATGCAAAGGGACTTCCCGTTCGCTATGAGATTCGCTCGCTTGACGAGGTGGATGCGATTATCCGGGGATGAGGAGGGAATGCTGTGAAAAAAATGATTTTGGCGCTGATGCTTGCGGGAATGCTGGCGCTGCTTTCCGGCTGCTTCATTCAGCCGGATCCGACGCTTGATCCGCTGGAAATCACGGAGGGAACGATGCCGTTTGGCACGGTGCAGCCTCTGCCGACAGGCACACCCACCGCAGCGCCCAAAGCCACGCCTACGCCGACGGCGGACACATGGCAGCAGAGTGATCAGAGCACTTGGGAGGATTGGGCGGCGCAGGCGCTGGC
>CAZACG010000131.1:0-1564 GCA_964483645.1 uncultured Oscillospiraceae bacterium
AGGAGCAGGAGCCGGGCGTTGACCGCGCAGAGCTGGGTACGCTCTATCATGAAGCAGCGGATAGCTTCACGCGCGCGGCGATGAAGGAGCCGGATTTTCCACGGATATCAGATGACCGCTGCGATCAACTGATGGATGAGGCCGTTAAGCCGCTTCTTGACGCATGGCGCGCATCTCCGCTGGGGGAGAGCAAACGAGGGGACGCCATTGCGCGGCGCGTCGCCAAGACAGCGCGCCGCGCAGGACGTAACATTCTCAGTCAATACGCGGACAGCCGTTTTCAACCCCTGAGCACAGAGCTGGTCTTTGGAAGACGAGGCGTTGCGCCGATTATGCTTGAACTTGCAGACGGATCCTTTGTCTATCTTCAAGGCAGAATTGACCGTGTCGATGTGCTCGATGGAGAGCAACGGCGCATTCGTGTGATTGATTATAAGAGCGGCGGCAAGAGATTCGACCCAACCATGGCTTATTGGGGCATTCAGCTGCAGCTTCTCATCTATCTGGCGGCTGCGCTTGCTCAACTGCCGGGGACGAGCGCTGCCGGGTTCTTTTACTGTCGCATCGCAGATCCGACGGTGAAGAGCGAATCGCGCATTCGCGAGGAGGTTGAAAAGCAGATCGCCAAGAAGCTTTCTTTGGCAGGCGTTTCGCTTTCGGATGTGGAAATCCTGCGGGCGCAGGGTACACAGCATGCGCAGATGATTACGCGCGAAGGAAAGCCCAGCGGACGCTTTGCTGCATCGATGACCGATGCGGCGGGCATGGACGGATTGGTTGCTTTCGCCAAGCGCCGCGCAGGAGAGCTTGCAGGGGCGGCCTTTGGCGGAGAAATCGACGACGCCCCGGCGGAGCGAATGCAGTATCAGGCCTGCGCGGCGTGCAGCTACGGCGCGATTTGCGGCTTTGATCCGACGATGAAGCGCAGAAGACGGCTGACGAAAAAAACGCTTGAAGATTTGAAGTGATGGCCGTTCAGCGGCGCGGTGGGCTTTGGTAAAGCGTAGCAAGCCGTAAAAAAGAGGCGTAGCGCAGGCATCTTCGGATCAACCGGCTTTCTATCGTGTTGCGGCTTTAGTCGCATCGGATATTGATTTTTGTATAACTGATCGGGAGAAAAGAAATATAATATAACAGCAGAAATGCAAAAAAGCACCGCATTTATGTATACGGTGCTTTTTGCGTTTCTGATTCTATTTGTCTTCAGGGCAAGCTTTGTGCAGTTGCCCTGTGTTGTTTACAGGCAAATGAGGGATGCAATCCGAAGGCGTTTACGCTGCGCTATCTTCACTCGGGGCAGCTTCCGGCTGCTGAACGGGCGCGGAGGACTCAGATTGATTTTCGGGCTTCGGATCAGGTTCTTTCACAGGTTCCTTAGCAGGCTCCTGAGTGGGTTCTTTTTCGGGTTCCTTAGCAGGCTCCTGAGTGGGTTCCTTGTCGGGTTCCTTAGCAGGCTCCTGAGTGGGTTCCTTGTCGGGTTCCTTGGTAGGCTCCTGAGTAGGCTCCTTTTCGGGTTCTTCAGCAGGCTCCTGAGTCGGCTCCTTGTCGGGTTCCTGAGTCGGTT
>CAZACG010000131.1:1664-5013 GCA_964483645.1 uncultured Oscillospiraceae bacterium
TCGGGTTCTTCAGCAGGCTCCTGAGTCGGCTCCTTGTCGGGTTCCTGAGTCGGTTCCTGAGTCGGTTCTTGTATGGGCTCCTGAGTGGGTTCCTGTGTCGGTTCGGGCGTAGCCGTCGGTTCAGGCGTGGCGGTGGCTCTGGGGCGCTTTGCCACGTTCGAACGGATGATCTTGCCGCCCTGACCGATGGTCAGACGCTGCTCCTCGGGGGTTACGCTGCCCGCAATCGTCCCATCGGCGAGCACAACGACGGGCTGCTCGTTGTCTACGATTTGAATAAACGTCTTGCCGCGCTTCATGGTCAATTCTTGTCCATTTTCATCAAGGAAGACCATGCGGTTGCCAAGGTTCTTGGTCTCCGTGCAATCGCGTACCCAAGTACCGCGGATGTATTTGCCATTTTGGAAGATTTCGCACACGCCTTCGCCGTTCAGACGAATAACGGGGCGGGAAGGATTGTTGTTGGCCCAAGAAACGTCCGTGCGCAGGACAATCACGTTGGCATAGGCACAGGCCGCGCCGTTATTGCCGTCCACATAAGGCGAGCCGTTGCGGTAGCGCTCATACAGGCTTGTCGAGGGGTTATATTGATAAGCGGTGACATAGGCCGGGCTGGTGCTTTTGTAGCTGACCACGAAGCCGTTGACGTTCTCGCCGCGCTGAAGACCCTCGTCGGTGAAGAGGAAGGGATGGGGCGTCGGCGAGAGCTGATAATCGCTCTTGAGCTGCGTCAGATTCAAGCGCACATTGTGCGGAGCGACGTGGTCGCTGTCGTTTGAACGCGGGAACCACTTTCCGTTTTTGGTCATGCCGTTGAGGTAATAGGGATAAGCGTATTTCTTCTCTGCGCTGTACTGCGTGACCCATTGCTTGACGTTGGTTACGCCTTCCTGATAGCCGAAGAAGCAAAGCGTGCCGCCCCACATCTCGCGCAGGGACGCCATGGGGATGCGTGCCGAACGGATTGGGCCGGTGGAATCGGGATAAGTTCCCATGAACAGAGCGAGGCATCGGGTGGAGCCGTCGCGCTGGATAGGAAGCTCGTAGATGATATCCGCATCGCTTACGCCCCAATGCGGAAGCGCGCCGGGATGATTATCAACCGCCGCAAGCGTCGGCTGGTAGCTGCCGGTAAAGGCTTCGCCGGTGATCGGATTCACGCCGCTGAGCACGGGGTTTTCATCCGGTACGGCGACGGTGATTGTCTCCGAGCCATAAGAGGCAGGATCGCCAAGCTGCTGGTAGCTGCCTGAAGCGGTCAAGCCGCTTGCGGAGAAATCCGGCGCGTCGGCAAGCGCGCATGTGCTCAGTGGAAGCAACA
The DNA here is from genome assembly GCA_964483645.1 of uncultured Oscillospiraceae bacterium. Lineage (GTDB taxonomy): Bacteria > Bacillota > Clostridia > Christensenellales > Aristaeellaceae > Ventricola. The sequence continues at coordinate 2,986 of CAZACG010000131.1, forward strand.
GAAGGGCGGCGCCGAGCAAACGAAGAAAGGGTTTCATAGGTGCATAACCTCCTTGAATGTTGTTGCATGGCAGCGGGGGAAGTTGCTATGTTTGTCTGCCTGCCTCTGTATATATAGACGGAAAAAGCATGGAGATAATTGCAATAAATTTGAAAAAACTGTAAATTTATTTACAGATTAGTCATAATTGAACGCAAAGGCGGATAAGCTTGTTCCAAGTCGCAAAGCGCGTTGCCGGTTGCCTTCAAAGATCCAAGCGCCCGATATCAGCACGGAGGTGATGGGTACAATCAAAATGAACAAAAAAAGAGGTCATATCAGTTGATTTTGCCTGAAATATGCACGTTCGTCGATAGGCAAGAGAGTTTTTTTGCATTACAATACATCATAGAGGAGGTGTTTTCGTTGTTTGAAAATCGTCTCAGGCGCGTTCGCGCCGCTATGGAAAAAGCTGGCTTGAAGCAGCTCATTGTGACGCAGCCGCAGGCTCTGTATTATCTGACCGGACTGTGGGCCAATCCAATGGATCGCTTGGATGCGTTGGTGATTACGAAGGAACGCTGTCGTCTGCTGTGCTATGTGCTGGCTGTGATTGAGCCTCGGGATTGCGAGCTGACCGTCTATTCCGATACCGGAGAGACCATTGATCGTCTCAGTCAGTTGCTTGAGAGCGGTTCGACCGGTGTGGACGGCTATATGCACAGCCGCTTTCTGCTGCCCCTTCAAAGGCAGCGCCCGGATCTGCTGCTTCAGGTGTCCTCCTGTGTGGAGGAATGCCGTATGCTCAAGGATGAGGATGAAATTGCTCGCCTGCGCTATGCCAGCGAAATCACCGATCTGGTCTTCGCCGATTCTCTGCCGCAGTTGAAAGAGGGCATGACCGAGATCGACCTTGGACAGGTATTCAGCGTCGGTTTTGAAAAGCACGGCGTCGGACGCTTCGCCGGAAATCCCATGGTGTGCTTTGGCGCAGGCTCTGCTGAGCCCCATCATTCCCCCTGCGACGCTCGCCTTGCGCCCGGCGACGCCGTAAGCGTGGACACGGGCAAGCGTATCAATGGCTATTACAGCGATATGACGCGTACGGTGTTTTTCAAGAGCTGCTCGCAGGAGCAGGAGCGGGTTTATCAGACCGTGCTGGAAGCCAATCTGTCTGCGTTGAGCTGTGTCAAGCCCGGCGCGCAGTATAGCGATGTGCATCGCGCCGCATGCAAGGTCATTGCGGGTGCGGGCTATGGCGAATATTATCCGCATAATACGAGCCATGGCATCGGCATTGATTATCATGAGGAGCCGTTCTATTCCAACCGCGTGCCCATTGTCCTTCAGGAGGGCATGTGCTTTTCTGTCGAGCCGGGTATCTACCTGCCCGGACGCTTTGGCGTGCGCATTGAGGATCTGGTTGTGGTGACGAAGGATGGATATAGCCTGCTCAATCACGCGCCCAAGGAGCTGACTATCATCAAATAACAGGGGATGTATCTTCGGACAGAAGAAAATGAAAATATGATGGACGGAAACGCCTATGGCCGTCTGTCAGGCGCTGTCACACAATGAAAGAAAAAACGCCCGTGAAGCATCGTGTTTTTCGATGCTTCACGAGCATTTTTGTGCAGTTTATTCCAGAGCGCGATCAGCCTCCAGAATGCCCATGCCAAAGATGAGCATTGCCCGCTTGAGATTGGTCAAATGCAGTCCCTCGTCCGGCTGGTGAGCGCCGCCATGAGAGGTTGCAAACAGCTCGGTCGATTCGCGATCCAGACCGCCCATGCCAAAGCCCAGCGCATTGCCGAGCTTGCGCGCATAAGTGCCTCCGCCCATGACATAGGGGCTGCGATCCTTGCCGGACAGCTCGTGATACACGTCGGTCAGCGCATCGACAACAGGATTCTCCTTGGGGAAGTAGTTGGGCTTGCTGTCCCTGACCAGCGCAAGCTCGCAGCCGTTTGCCTCGCAGGCTGCCTTGATGTGGTCGATCAAGAGGTTGGAATCCGCAGTGATGCAATAACGAATATTCAGATGGAGCAC
>CAZACG010000132.1:0-4994 GCA_964483645.1 uncultured Oscillospiraceae bacterium
GCGAAATTTCTGTGGAAAGCATGGTTGATATAGAGACAGCATTTACCGTGAGAATACGGAGGACATAGTATGGATTGGAAGAAAATTAGTAAAAAGCTACTGTTCACACATATTGCTGTTTTAGTGCTTTTTTTGCCGATTTGTACAGTGGGACTTGTATATTCTATGCTTTCACTGGAAGAAACTGATCCGATACGAATCGCATTCTACGTGCTGTCTTTTTATACCCTGACGATCTGGTGTGTTCGTGTGCCGGATATGATTCGATTCTTCAAAAAATTCAAGGAAGAAAACCGATACATGAAACGCTGGCTCACTGATGTCCGTTTGCGTACCAATGTGATACTCAGCGGTAATGTAGTCTGGAATGGTGCGTATGCAGTTTTGCAGTTTGGGCTGGGTGCGTATCATAATTCTGCATGGTTTTATTCCCTTTCTCTGTACTATGCCTCTCTTGCTCTCATGCGTTTTTTCCTTGTCCGCTATACCATGCAGCATCAACCGAGAGAAAAAATGCGAGAGGAATGGCGAAGCTATCGGATTTGCGGCTGGGTATTTCTTGTACTGAATATGGCATTGACGGTTATGATTCTCTATATGGTTTATCGAAACCGAAGCATGCAGCACCATGAAATTGTCACCATTTCAATGGCTGCCTACACGTTTACCTCGCTGACGATGGCGATTCTCAATGTCATCAAATACAGGAAATACCATAGCCCTGCTTTTTCTGCAACCAAGGCAATTTCACTTGCCTCGGCCTGTGTGTCCATGCTTACTTTAGAAGGAACCATGCTTGTAACATTTGGCGAAGAAATGGAAATGGGGACACAACAGATGTTTCTTGGACTTAGTGGCATTGCAATTTCTGCTTTGATCCTCATTATGGCGATATACATGATTGTCCATGGCAGCAAACAAATGAAATGTATGGAGAATGAATACGGGCAATGAAGATAGAGCTTCACCGTGCGATTCCCAAATATTTTCTTCATAGAAACACTTCTTATTCAAAAAAGCCGGTAAATACTAACTCTGGTTTTTTTGAAAAGCTGCTGTACGGCAGCTTTATCGTCTGATAGGAACCTGCGCAATACTACGCTCAAATTTCAGCGATCCTTTCAAGAATCCACCGTCAGGCAGCGCTTTGCTCCCCGAATGCTTTGAGGAAATGACTTCAGCGCGCATGCACTTGTTCGCCCTGCCGTCGGCTTCGTCGGGGCGAAAGACGGAATGCGCGCTGTGCAGCGTTTGAGGGGCGATTGTATGTAAGCTCCATGACATTGGGATTTACAGCCCTTCTTTTTTCATGGTATAATAGGCCATTCAGGCTGCCGGATGGCCGCAGAGAAGGAGAGATTGTGATGTTGTCCACGCTGGATATGCATATTCTGGAGATTCTGTGCGAGGATGCGCGCGTGTCGCCGCGGGAGATTGCGGTGATGACGGGCAGCGATGAAGCGCAGGTCAATCTGTCGCTGGATGGGCTTCGCCGCGCCGGTGTTCTGGTGGGCTATCAGACACTGATTAACTGGGAACGAACGGAGCGCGAGTTTGTTCAGGCGGTCATTGAGGTGAACGTGGTACCTCAGCGCGAGAAGGGCTTTGACGCCATCGCGCAGCGCATCATGCAATATGACGAGGTGAAATCCCTGTACCTGATGAGCGGTGCTTATGATCTGATGGTGCTCTGCGAGGCGCGCACGCTGCGCGAGCTGGCGCAGTTTGTTCACAGTCGTCTCTCTGTCATCGAAGGCGTAAGCGGCACGAGCACCCACTTTATGCTCAAAACCTACAAATACGGCGGCGCCGTCTTTGAGGGCGGCGCATCCGATTATCGTCAGGCGGTGATGCCCTGATGCAGTATGAGCGCGTCATCAACAAGCGGGTCGCCGACGTACCGCCCAGCGGTATACGAAAGTTTTTTGATATTGTCAAAACCATGCCGGATGCGATTTCGCTGGGCGTGGGCGAGCCGGATTTCATCACCCCATGGGCTATCCGAGACGCCGCGATTCAGTCCATTGAGGACGGACGCACGCAGTACACCTCCAACTGGGGGCTGGAAGGTCTGAGAGAAAAGATCGCCGCATATCTTCGAATGCGCTATCATGTGACCTACAGTCCGAAGGATGAGATTCTCGTGACCGTCGGCGCAAGCGAAGGCATTGATCTGGCGCTGCGCGCGCTGGTCTGTCCGGGCGACGAGGTGCTCATCCCCGAGCCCAGCTATGTCAGCTATGCGCCCTGCGTGGCGTTTGCGGGCGGCGTCAGCGTCCCCGTGGTCACGCGCGCCGAGGATTGCTTTGCGCTTACGCCCGAGGCGCTTCGCGCCGCGATCACGCCGCGAACCAAGGCGCTGATTCTGCCCTATCCCAACAACCCGACAGGCGGAGTGATGAGCCGGGAGCAGCTTCGCGCGATTGCGCAGGTGCTCGCAGATACGGATGTCATCGTGATTTCGGACGAAATCTACTCTGAGCTGGTCTATTCCGGACACGAGCATACGGCGTTCGCCTCCATAGAGGGCATGCGGGAGCGCACCATCACGCTCAACGGCTTTTCCAAGGCCTTCGCCATGACGGGCTGGCGTGTGGGCTATGCTTGCGCGCCGCGCGAATTGATCTCGCCTATGTTTAAGGTTCACCAGTATACGATGCTCTGCGCATCCATACAGGGGCAGATGGCCGCCGACAGAGCGCTCAGCCGGGCGTTTGAGACGGGCTTTGAGGATGTGCGCACGATGGTGCGCTCCTATGATCGGCGCAGAAGGCTCATGGTCGAAAGCTTCAATGCCATGGGCTTGACCTGCTTTGAACCCAAGGGCGCGTTCTATGTCTTCCCATCCATCGCCTCCACGGGGTTGAGCAGCAACGAATTCTGCACGCGCTTGCTGGAGCAGCAGCAGGTCGCCTGCGTGCCGGGTACGGCTTTCGGCGCATCCGGCGAAGGACATATCCGCTGCTCGTATGCAACAGGTCTTGAAAACCTGAATACCGCGCTTGAGCGCATCCGCCGGTTTGTCACAGGACTTTGAATGTGAAGCAATTGTGAAGCACACATGAATCCTTGATGGTAATTCAAGGAGAATGATTGCGTTTTACGGGAATTGCGCTTATAATATGTTTTATCATTGTGTACCGCAGGAAAATGGAGGGAACAATTATATGAAGAAGATGTCCTTGCTGGCGCTCATGCTGGCGCTGGCGCTCGTGCTGTTGAGCGCGTGCTCCACAGAGCAGGCCAATACGGTGGACACCGCCGTACCGGTTGCGACGGAAGCACCCACCGAGGAGCCGACGGCTGAGCCGACCGAAGCGCCTGCCGAGGAGCCGGTTGCCGAGCTTGCGTTGCTGTCCGAAGAGGCAACGGATGCGGAGGCTGCGACCGACGCCGAGGCTGCCGAAGAGACGACTGCCGGTGAAGCGGTGCTGGGCGCTGCATACGACAATGCCGTGCAGGTCACGCTCCGTGAAGCGCAGGCAGATTATGACGCACAGCTTTCCTATTACATTGATTATTACAGTCAGTATGGCTACAGCATGGACGAATATGACCTGAGCTTGCAGCAGAATGTGGCGCAGGAAATCGTTCAGACGCTGCTGTGCCAGAAGATTGTCGAAAAGCACGCTGCGGATCTGGGCTTTGTCATCACTCCGGAGCGCGAGGAGGAGCTACTGGCTCAGGCGCAGACCACCTACGATTCGATGTATGAGTACTATGAGAGCTATCTGAGCTACTACGGCTACTCCGGCGAGGCGCTTGCGGCAATCGCCGAGGAGGAGATCGCCGCTGCGGGCTACAGCGTGGAGGCGCTCTATGAGAGCCTCAGGCTGCAGGAAGTGCTTGACTTCGTATACGGTGTAGCCACCGAGGGCGCAGAGGTGACCGAGGAAGAGGTCAAGGCCGCCTATGATGAAAAGATCGAAGCGCAGAAGACCGGCTATGAGGATGTGGACGCGTTCATCAGCGACTATCTGAGCGGCGATACCGAGATCCTCTATACGCCTGAAAACCTGCGTCTGATCCACACCATCTATATCGCGATCGACGAAAATGAAACGACGCCGGGTGAAGCGACTGCCGCCGAAGCAGCTGACGACGAGGCGACTGCGGGCGAGGCGGAGGATATCGCGAATCTGACCGGCTATGCAAAGGCGACGGCTGTGCTTGAGCAGATTCAGAACGGCGCGGACTTTGCCGAAATGATGTATGCCTACAACGAGGACACCTCCACGCAGGAGATGCTCGATCTGGGCTATCCGGTTGCCGAGGGTACGCTGGGCTACGAGGAAACCTTCACCAACGCCGCGCTGGCGCTTGAGCATGTGGGCGACGTATCCGAGGTGATCGTGACCGATTATGGCTACTTCATCCTCAAGTATGCGGCGGATATGACCCCCGGCGCGGTTGACTTTGAAACCCGCAAGGACGTGGAGACCGAGGAAGCGCTGCTCAACAAGAAGAACGACCTGTATTCCGCGTACATCAACACCATGATTGATGAGGCCGGTATGGAAGTTCTTGATCTGAGCCCGCTGTACCATGTTTATGAGAGCAACGCCGTCGAAGCGACCATTGCGTATGCGACGGTGACCGCCGAAGCCGATCTGACCGATATGCCTGCCGGCGACGCTGTCGCCAAGCTGAGCGTCGGCGCGACCCTTGACGTGCTGGGCCGCATCGGCATGGACGGCGAGGAGTACATCTTCGCTGCTGTTCCGGGTACCGCCTACAAGGGCTATGTCAACGTCGCGAGCATCGCGGATACCGATGAAGCGACCGCGCTTTCTGCGGATAATGCCGCGCTGTGCGTAGCCGCCGAGGCGCTTGACAAGAAGCCGATCTTCACCATCGTCATGAATGACGGCGGCGTGATCTACGGCGAGCTGTATCCCGAAATCGCGCCGGAAAGCGTCGGCAACTTCGTCTCGCTGGCTAATCAGGGCTACTATAACGGACTGATCTTCCATCGCGTCATCGCCGACTTCATG